>JAACFN010000021.1 GCA_009937455.1 Verrucomicrobiaceae bacterium
TGAAATGACCTATGTCGTGTATGGTGAGTCCGAGGATCCTGCAGCTGAAGCCGTCGAAGCATGGATAAGCAGTCCTAGCCACAGAAAGCATATGCTTCAATCATGGGATCTTACAGGCGTTGGAGTAGAAACGCTTTCGACTGGTGAGACCTACATCACCATGTGCATGGGTGCACAACCTCTCGGGGCACCTAGATCTATTAGTCCTCTCGGATGGCAGTAAATTCGCCAGATTAAACACTGGTTCTTTTTTATCAGGCTGGGCATGTTTTGGCATGCCCAGTCTTTTTTATGAACAGGAAAAACGTAAAGAGGGTTATCAGCTTGTCGCAGGTATAGATGAAGCTGGAAGGGGGCCTCTTGCTGGGCCGGTATCTGCCGCCGCTGTGATATTACCTGATGGTTTTACTCATGCATTGTTGGATGACTCTAAGAAGCTTACCGAGAAACGGCGGGAAATTATTTATAAGGAAATTACGAATCGCGATGATATCATCTGGGCCATGTCACTGGGAGATAGAGAGGAGATCGACTCGATCAATATTCTTAAGTCAACTCACGCGGCGATGGCGAGGGCGGCTCAGAAGCTCAAGCAGTTACCTGACTACTGTTTGATCGATGGTTTGCCGGTGCCTGATTTCCCCATTGAATCTGAAGGTATCGTTAAGGGTGATGGCAAAAGCCTGTCGATTGCAGCAGCTAGTATTATCGCGAAGGTGGCGCGGGATCGAATGATGCTGGCATATGCTGAGAAGTATCCTGAATACGGTTTTGAAAGACATAAAGGTTACGGCACCAAAATGCACTTGGAAGCTTTAAGGAAATATGGACCATGCCCTATTCATCGGAGGAGCTTTGCGCCGGTAGCTCAATTGAGTTTACCGTTGGATTGAATTTGGATTAGCAGATAAGATGCAGGGGTATTCAAACTTCGTTCTCAACCCTGTCTGTAAAAGACATTACCCCAACCCTCTAGGAGAGAGCTGGGGTAATGGCGGACCGACAGGGATTGAGTTCACTCCGCTCACTCTGTGCTGGGGTGTAAGTTTCCTCCTCCGGAAACTTGGGGTTTAGATTGCCGTGATGCACGGCACGAGGTCGAGCACTCGAACTTCGTTCTCAACCCTGCCTGTAAAAGACATTACCCCAACCCTCTAGGAGAGAGCTGGGGTAATGGCGGACCGACAGGGATTCGAACCCTGGATACCCTTTTGGAGTATACTCCCTTAGCAGGGGAGCGCTTTCGACCACTCAGCCATCGGTCCTAAACGATGTGTCGGCGGGCGACGGGCGTAGTTGGAACATATACGCGGGGATTCGTCAAGTGATGAAGGTGACGTAATTGAAAATTGTCATCCTGGCATCGCGCTCTAGTATATGAAATATCGAAGTTGTTATTGGTGATCAATGAACATTTCGTGTGTATAATAGGATGAGTTCAGATAATAAAGGGCGGCTTGCTGGTAAATTGTTCATCTGCATGATTGGGCTCATGTTGATATTTATTGGTGGGGTTTTTGAATGGCTCATGCTCCGTAGTTATCTGCATGCTAAAGAGAGTCGTCAGTGGCCACAGTTTGAGGCTGTGATACTTAGATCGGATATTGATGAACGTCAGATCAGTGGTTCACCTCCCGAGGCGAGGTTGAATCTCCTCTTTGAATACGACTATGAAGGAAACAAGTATACTTCCGGCAGGCTTAGCCCGCGTGGTGCTAAGTGGTCGAGAGAGAAAAATTCGGTTGCAGACCTGATGGTGGACTATCCGGTGGGATCATTTCATCCAGTTTGGGTAAATCCGCAATCTCCTGATACTGCTATCCTACAGCATGACACTAAGGCCGCGGGCTACACCATATGGTTTCCTGCTGTGATCATGATGGGTGGATGTGGAATGATTTGGGGAGCCTTGCGCGATAAGGCTCATTAACTAGGCCCTATGTTATTCGGTAATTACGTCGGCCTTGGGCGGCTTTCTGAAGATGGGGTGGTCTTTTCCTTCGCTTGGATTGGTGAATATCGTGGTTTTCCAAGTTGGATCTGAGACGGGACCGGTACCATTGAATTGGAATAAACCAATAAATGGTCGTAGGGGTATGGCGATAACACCAAATAGACCTCTGGCATTCATGCGGACGAGTAAATCGATCTCTTTTTTATCGAGATCGATTTTTCCTTCTCCGGTAAACTTCAATGACCGAGTGGTTGCTAAAAAGTCATTAGAGAAAATAACTCCATCACGAATTATATAGGTGCAGGATGCATCTTTGGCTTTCTCTTGAGTTGGGTTTTTATCCCTTAGAACGCCTCCAATCAGTTTGGATATCGGGCCTAACATAGGAACGGAAAATAGGTTGCCTTTTTCTAGCGCTAATGAGCCCTCAGCATTGAATTTGCTCATCAGATTACCCTCTCCGTTAAAATCGATCCTTCCTGTTAATAGGCCACGTTCAGCATTATCGAACTCATAAAGCTCACCTATTTCCTTCAGGTGTAGTCTTCGAAATTGAAGGTCTCCAGAGTAGCCTGATTTTTCAGGGTGCGCGGTATAAGCAAGTATATTGCCGCTGCAAGCTCCCTCAAAGGTGTAGAATGATAAATTGCTGACATCCACTCGATCAGGGAGAATACGCACATTGGACTGAAGTCTACTTAGGGTGAGTGGTTCGTTGATGAAGTCGTAATGCATGGACCCTGGGCTGCTTACATCGATGCTGAAATCAGTAGCGTCCTTGTTGCCGCTGAGACCAAAGGTGCCGCTTGCTGACAAGTTAGGAGGTCGATGAAAGCGGTATTTTTCTACGTGTTCAGCAATGCTAGGTACGAAGAGCCTGACGATTGGAGCAGGCCATGCTGTGCCGCTAATGTTTTCTAGTTTGATGGTGGCTTCATCTCGGTTCAAGTAAATCGATGAGGCTGATACTGAACCGGATGAAGGGCCTCCGTGTGTCTTTTTGAGTGCGTAATCATCATAGTTGAAGTCAGCTTTAATCTCTGTGAAATCTGAGCGAAGTTCACTTAACGAGTAATATCCCGACAGGCTATTGAGGGATGTGCCTTTGAATGAGAAATTATCTATTTTGGCGTAACCGTCGGCCTCCCAACGAGTAAGCCTGTGGCGATTCATCGTGCCGCGTGCTTTGATGTGTATACTGGAATCATCATGGAATATGGCATTTTCAAGGGCTCGCCCAATACCTGATTCATTGAGGAAGGGCGTATAGGCAGATGCAGGCAAGGTGGAGTCTGCTTCATACTGAATGGTTTCATCTTTCAATAGGATACGCCCCTTAAGTTCGCCCTTGTTGTGAGTTGCGTGCAATTGCGTTAAAAAGACATCACGGTCATGTGAGGAAAAATTGGTCTCTAGGCTTTCAAAACGGGAGCCAAGAAAGGAGAAATCACTCACTGATATTTGGCCCGTTATCATGGTCTCAGGTGGTGAGCCAGAGCTTAAGAGCACGGTGCCAGTGCATGATATCGTAGGCGGAGTTGAAAAAGTTAGCTGATTCATGACACTGAGGCCAAACAATTGGCGGCAGAGCATTTGTAGGTGTAGTGTCGATTGAGCCTCGAACTTGGCCGTTTTCGTCGCTGGGTGGTAGCTAGCTTTGCTCTCAAGTTTTCCAGCGCCATCTCTCAGGCTTATTTTGTCTAAGGTGATGATGTGATTATTGTAGTCTCCGTAAATCTCGACATCATAAAGTGTTGACCCATTCCGTGATATTTCTGGAGCTTGAATGATGAAATCAATACGGGCTGTTTTTGGTTTGTCGGTGTTAGCTTCAATATAAAGTTTGATGTTTGGAACAGTGTCTGTGGGCCATTGCCACTGTTCAAGTTCCTCAAGTATCTTCGAAATAAATTTGAGCCTCTCTGTTCTCTTCTTTTTGAGGTCTGAGGTTGCAGTTTCTTGGTTGGCTGTCTCACTCCATAGGCGCGCGTCCATGGAGATGTGGACTCCCGCTAAAAGCCCCTTGATTTCTCGTGCCTCTATCGTGTTTTTGTCTGGCAAATACATCTCACCCTCAAGGTCGTTGATGGTGATGAGCTTTCCGTTCGGATTGTCAGGATCGACGGGGAGCGCTATGTCGGCTTGCTTGAGGGCAATATTATTTACCCTGATTTTGCCCCGCATTAGTTTCGTCTTATCAACGTCGATAACGAGATGCTCGAGTTTGGCAATCACGTCTACACGTTTCTCATCTGCGTAAATGCGCACCCCTTTGGCAACAAGTCCTTTGGTGATTTCAAATCGAAGGCTTTCGAAGTCGGCGATTATTCCTAAGTTTTCCAATTCTATGGCGATACGCTCGCGCCATTGATCGTTAATGCCAGATTGGTTAATGTAGTAGACGCCGCCAACCAATACACCAGCAGTCAAACCCAAGCACAATACGACCAGGAATTTGAGGTGGTGGAAAATACTTCGATGCCGCATGGCTATGCTAGGCTATCATAAATAAAGATTACGCGCAAGGGAGCCAAGAGGTTCAAGATTGTAGAAGATATTGCCAGCTCAGGTGGTTATTGATGCAGCTTGTTACGCCTATGGGGCAGAATGCGCTGCGAGCTACCATTATGAGAAATAATCGACTCCGGCCTTGAAGAGTGGCTGGTGTTTGTTTCCCGGAATGTTCTTGGCAATGTCTTGCCCTCGGCGCTCGGTATGTCCCATTTTCCCGAAAATCTTGCCGCATGGCGAAGTAATACCCTCGATAGCATAGAGCGATCCGTTCGGGTTCCATGCTGCATCCATCGATGGCTTGCCCTCCAGATCCGTGTATTGAGTCGCAATCTGGCCATTTTCTGCAAGTTGCTTAATAAGCTCACTAGGAGCGTAGAACTTTCCTTCTCCATGGGAAAAGGGGATGTTGTGCAAATCGCCAACATGGCAGTTCGCTAGCCAAGGAGACTTTGTTGAGGAGATTCGCGTTGTGGCATAGCGAGCCACATGACGGCCAATATCGTTGAATGTGAGTGTCGGAGCCCCCTGGTCACTCGGGGTGGGGTCCTTGATTTCCCCATAGGGGACAAGGCCTGTTTTGATGAGTGCTTGGAAGCCATTGCAGATGCCAAGAATCAACCCGTCTCTATTGGTGATTAAATCCATGACAGCATCACTGATACGTGGATTGCGAAGGACGGTGGCAATAAATTTTCCTGATCCATCGGGCTCATCACCAGCCGAAAAGCCGCCAGGTAACATCAGTATTTGAGACTGATTGATTTGTTCTGCCAGCTCACGGAGTGAATCTTCAACATGT
The DNA here is from genome assembly GCA_009937455.1 of Verrucomicrobiaceae bacterium. Classification (GTDB taxonomy): domain Bacteria; phylum Verrucomicrobiota; class Verrucomicrobiia; order Verrucomicrobiales; family Akkermansiaceae; genus Oceaniferula. Next base: position 5,268 of record JAACFN010000021.1, read on the forward strand.
GCTGCGGTGAGATTGCGGAAAATCAAGCTGCTTGCATCAGCTCCTGCTTGGTTGAAAGCCTTGGCGGTATCATATTCACAGTTGGTTCCCGGGAATGTTGGGATGATGACCTTTGGTTTGGCAACCTTGTTGATGGATTTGGCCTGCGGGCTGTCATCTTGTCCACGATATGAAAACTCACTGAGCTCTGGGTGCGCAGCCTTAACTTGAGTTGGGTAAGTTGACTCCAGAGGCGATGTCCAGCTGTTCAAGAGCACGTCGAGTGCGATGTTTTCCCCATCTATTTGAATTTCTTCAAGGCTTGTAGTGATGCCGATTTGAGTGGCTTGCAGTGCTTCTGTGAGGGTATCAGAGGATTCTATCAAGAAACTAAAGTAGCGCTCTTGGTAGAGGTCTAGCTCGGTATCGAGTTCTGCGCCAATGCCATTGCCAAAGGCCATTTTAGCTACTCCGGCTGCAATGCCAGCCTCTGCTAAAGAATGGATGGAGAGAATATTTCCCGCTTTGTTTTCGGTATAGAGAAGGGCTGCGATTTCTAGAAGTCGCTTGAAGTCTGGAATGCCCTCATTGTTGCGCGGCACAGAGATCATCGAGATGGTAGAGCCCGATTGCTTGAACTCAGGCGACAGTGTCAGATGGGTTGTTCCCGGGGCGACGGCAAAGGACACCAGGGTAGGTGGCACGTCGATGTCATTGAATGAGCCAGACATTGAGTCCTTTCCTCCGATTGCACCGAGGCGAAGCTCATGCTGAGCTAGGAAAGCACCAAGCAGCGCGGCAAAGGGTTTGCCCCAACGCGCTGGATCGTTCCCCAGTTTCTCGAAATATTCCTGTAGGGTGAGGCGAATATCCGATAACTGAGCTCCTGATGCGACAATGCGACAGACGGATTCGGTCACGGCATAGAGTGCGCCGTGGAAGGGCGACCAGTTTGCTATGTTGGGGTTGAACCCCCATGACATGTGGGTACAGGTTTTGGTATCGCCATCGAGAAGAGGAATCTTTGCAACCATGGCATCGGGTGGAGTAAGTTGGTTTTTACCGCCAAATGGGTTGAGCACGCTACCGGCGCCAATAGAACCATCAAACATCTCGCCGAGGCCCTTTTGAGATGCAGTATTAAGATCTCCTAGAGCGATTTGTATGCGTTCAAGATGGGGTAACTCTGCAGATTCCCTCAAGGCAGGAGTGGGTTTTCCGAGGGGGGACTCGGTGGAGGGTGAGTTGACCTTGATGTTGGTGGAGAGAGTTACGCCATTGGTGTCTAGGAATGCGCGTGAGAAATTGACGATGTTCTTGCCGCGCCATGAAATGGTGAGCCTGCCGCTGTCGGTGACGTTGGCAACATGATTACATTCGAGATTTTCTTTGTCGCACTCCGCCTTGAAGTAATCGATCGTTGAGGGATCAACACAGATAGCCATGCGCTCTTGAGATTCTGAAATGGCGAGTTCCGTGCCATCTAAGCCGTCGTATTTTTTGGGAACCTCATCGAGGTTGATATCGAGGCTCGGCGCGATTTCACCAATGGCAACGGAGACGCCACCCGCACCAAAATCGTTACAGACCTTGATTTTGCGGGCAAGTTCTGGGTTGCGGAATAGTCGCTGAATTTTGCGTTCGGTGGGGGGATTCCCTTTTTGTACCTCAGCAGAGTTTTCTAATGCCGTATCAGTGTGTTCTTTGGATGAGCCAGTTGCTCCGCCTACGCCATCACGTCCCGTGCGGCCGCCGATAAGTAGAATGACGTCTCCTGTGGCAGGGCTACCCCGAAAAACGTTTTCCTTAGGAGCTGCTGCTACCACGGCACCGATTTCCATACGTTTGGCCACGTAGTTGGGGTGGTAGACTTCGGATACTTGGCCTGTGGCTAGTCCTATCTGGTTACCGTATGACGAGTATCCGTGAGCTGCCTCGCGACATATTTTTCGTTGAGGGAGTTTGCCCGGGATTGTTTCGGAGAATGGGGTGCGTGGATCGGCAGCACCTGTGACGCGCATCGCTTGGTAGACATATGATCGGCCGGAAAGAGGGTCGCGGATGCAGCCACCAAGGCAAGTAGCGGCCCCTCCGAAGGGTTCGATTTCAGTGGGGTGATTGTGGGTTTCGTTTTTGAACATCACCAGCCAATCCTCATCGACTCCATCAACATCCACAGGAACGACAATCGATGCTGCGTTTATTTCCTCTGAAACCTCGACGTTGTCGAGCTCGCCGGTTTTGCGCAGTTCCTTCATCGCAATGAGAGCGATGTCCATCAAGGTTTCTGGTCGCTCTGTGTCAGAGCCGTAAACGGTATCACGAGTCGCTTGATATTTGGCGTAGGCCTCGGCGATGATGCCTTGTTGTTCAAACTCGACGGATTCAATCTTGGTAGCAAAGGTGCTATGACGGCAGTGGTCTGACCAGTAGGTGTCGAGCATCTTAATCTCAGTGATGGTCGGGTTGCGGCCTTCTTCATCGCGGAAATAGGACTGTGTGAAGATAAGATCTTCTGCGGACATGGCTAAGCCAAGCTCGTCACGCTTGGAGCATAGATCTTCGGCTGAGGCGTTGGTGAAGCCGTCGAGGATTTCGACATCATCGGGTCGGTCCACAGGAACTTCGAGAGATTGAGGCATGTCCATGCTAGCCTCGCGTGAATCAACCGCGTTGATGGTGTATGCTTTGACTTGTGCAATTTCGTCCGCAGTAAGCTCGCCTTGAAGAACGATGATGCGAGCGGATCCTATTAATGGCTTGGCACCTTGGGTTAGGATTTGAACACACTGGGCGGCGGAGTCCGCACGCTGATCATATTGACCGGGCAGATATTCAACGGCGAAAGCGGTTTCGTCACTGCCGATCAGAAGCTGTTCGGATACAAGGTCTACCTGTGGCTCGGACAGAATAAGGCGCGATGCCTCTGCAAATTCTTCTTCAGTGAGCCCATCCACATCGTAGCGCTGAATGACGCGGATGTTTTTGAGGTGTTGAATGTTCAGATTGTCCCTAAGGTCGTGAAGAAGTTCACGGGCCTGGGTATTGAATTCGGCTTGTTTCTCGACAAAAACGCGGTTCATAGCTGGAAGGCCGCATACTAGGAGCTAGCGGCATTTGGGCAAGATCAATGCGAGGGTAATTAGAGAATTAATGACAGAGGTCTTGGTAACGCGACTTTCAGAATTATATTTTCAATCAACAAGTGATATTTCAGCTGCAATAGTTCCTATTTGAGCACGGAGTAAAAAACATATGATCTGCTAAGTGGCATTTGACCTTTTATGATCGCTTGGTTATCACTGTCATATGAATGAAGTTGAAGCAGCAGGTAAGATTCTCATCAGCATGCTCAATAAGCTGGGTTTTGATGCTGAGTTGGAAATATCAGAGGCAGAAGATGGTCCGTGTCTCGACATCAAGACTAACGAGGGGGCTCACTTGATTGGTAAACATGGTGATCGATTGGAGGACTTGCAGTATTTGACCAATAGAATCTTAACCAAGCATTATCCAGATGCGCCAAGGGTGAAGGTGGATTGTGATCATTACCGAGCTAACCAAGAGCAAAAGATGCTTGCGTCGGTTCGTGAAATCGCGCTTCAGGTAGTCGATGACGGCAAGTCCCGACAGCTCAAGCCGTTAAATGCTTATTACCGCCGCTTGGCCCACAACACCTTGGCAGAAATAGATGGTATTGTGACGAATTCGCCTAAAGGTGATTCTCGTTACAAGCGCATTGAAGTCTCCAAGGCCTAAGTTCCTTATTATCATTGCCCATGAAAACGCATCATCTTGTTATGCCCGGTGACCTTAACCAATACGGGTTTTTGTTTGGCGGTAAAATGCTGAGCTGGGTTGATGAAGCGTGTTGGATTGCGGCAAGCCTCGACTATCCTGATAGCCGTTTTGTTACCGTAGGCATGGATCATGTTGAGTTCCGGCACGGTGTTAAGGAAGGTGTTATTTTGGAGATTGATTGTCATAAAATGAAGCAGGGACGCACATCTGTTTCTTATAAGGTGGCAGTGAGTCGTGGGGGGGATAAGGAGAAAAGTTTGATTTTTTCTACCTGTGTGACGCAATTTCCTAACCGGAAGTTATCGCATTTGGTCACGCCAACATGAAACGCATCGAGACAGTAGATATCATTCTTGGGATCGATCTTTCTGAGGATGAAGAGGCCTGGAAGAAGAAAATTGCCCGCAAGCTTCGATTGCATCCGAAGCAGATTAAGCAAATGCGTCTGCGAAAGCACTCCATTGATGCCAGGCAGAGAGACATCAAGGTGCAGCTGAGGATTGAGGTAGGGATTGAAATGGCCTTGCCTGCTGAGCCCGAATGCCTAGCGCATTACCCAAAGGTTTCTGAATCAGCCAAGAGGATTATTATTATTGGTTGTGGGCCGGCTGGAATGTTTGCCGCTTTGCGTGCGCTTGAGCTGGGCTGTAAGCCTGTGATCATAGAGCGAGGTAAAGATGCTTCAGCGCGTCGTTTTGATTTGGCTCCTTTGCTGAGAGAAGGAAGAGTTATTGAAGACTCCAATTACTGCTTTGGAGAGGGTGGTGCAGGGACTTTTTCTGATGGTAAACTTTATACCCGTGCCACAAAGCGTGGCCCCGTTCGTGATGTTTATGAGACATTTGTAGCTCACGGAGCTCCGCCTAGAATTCTCATTGATGCACATCCGCACATCGGTTCAAATTTGTTGCCTAATGTGGTCAAAGCAATGCGAGCAAGCATATTAGATGCCGGAGGCGAGGTCCATTTTGGCACAAAGGTGGTTAAGTTGTTGCGCTCTGGCGATGGTAAAACAATGCGAGGTGTGTCAACTGCTGACGGAAGCGAGTTTATAGGTGATTCTGTTATTCTTGCAACGGGTCATAGCGCTCGAGATATTTACCAACTTCTCGCGGAAGAGCATATCCTGATGGAGAAGAAAACCTTTGCGGTCGGTGTCAGGATTGAGCATCCGCAGCCATTGATTGATAGTATTCAATACCATTATCTAAGAGGTCAGGAGCGGCCTCGGATATTGCCTGCAGCAAGTTACAGGCTGGCTTGTAAGATTGGGGGCAGGGGGGTGCATTCTTTCTGTATGTGCCCTGGCGGTTTTATCGTGCCAGCCGCAACAGAGAATGACGAGGTCGTGGTCAATGGCATGTCTTTATCGCGCCGAGATTCAGCTTACGCCAACAGCGGATTGGTCGTCAGCGTGGATCCTGAAGATACCGTTTCCTTTGACGCAGAACATGGCATTCTCTCTGGTGTAGCCTTTCAGAAATCCCTAGAGGTAGCAGCGTCTGTCCATGGTGGAGGGCTACAAAAAGCACCGGGTCAGCGAGTTACCGATTTCCTAGAGAAAAGAATTTCCTCTAGCTTGCCATCAACAAGCTACTTTCCTGGTCTGAGCTCATCGCCACTGCACGAGATCATGCCTGATTTTGTCGTTACTCGTATGCAGACGGGACTGCGGAAGTTTGGCAAAGGAATGCACGGATATATAACCGAAGAGGCCGGCTTGATTGGATTTGAAACGCGCACGAGTAGTCCCTTACGTGTTCCGCGCAATGAAGATGATTTACAGCATCCTGAGGTTGCACGCCTTTATCCGTGTGCAGAGGGCGCGGGCTATGCGGGAGGTATTATCTCGGCAGCGATAGATGGCATCAAGTGTGCAGAGGCAGCTGCCGGAGTAGCCGTCTGACGATTTTTATCAGGCAAGTGATTGGGGGCGGTGTATACTTACAGCTCCCAAGGTTCAGGTTCGCGTGTCAAAAACGGCAGGAATCGTTTTTTATCAATGCATTTTTCGAATGCTTCGTCAGGGCTTATTCGCCCGGCCTCTAAGTGGTTCATGATGGCCACATCCAAGGGAACATTTCCTTTTCTTTGTCCCACCTCAATCATGCCTGGAATTTGGTAGGTCTTTTCCTCACGAATCATGTTCGCGATAGGTGTGTCTACCACGAGGATTTCGAGGGCAGCAACACGTCCAGGTTTGTCGACTCGCTTGAAGAGGTTCTGTGCAATGACGCCTTTGATAGCCTCAGAGAGCGTAGTCCGAATTTGGTTTTGTTGGCTTGCGGGGAATACATCAATAATCCGGTCAATGGTTTTGGCAGCACTCGGAGTGTGAAGGGTGCCGAAAACGAGGTGACCTGTTGCAGCGGCTTCTAGTGCCAAAGAAATAGTCTCAAGGTCACGCATCTCTCCAACCAAGATGATATCGGGATCCTCACGTAGAGCTCCGCGGAGCGCACTTCCAAATGATTCTGTGTGTAGGCCTACTTCTCGGTGGTTGATCAGGGCCTTAACGGACTTATGAACAAATTCGATTGGATCTTCAACCGTCAGTATATGATCTGCTCGAATCTTGTTGGCGTAATCGATAATCGCCGCGAGGGTTGTTGATTTACCGGAACCCGTCGGCCCTGTTACTAAGACAAGACCTTTGGTTAGTTTAGCGAATTTCTGACAAATGCCGGGAAGGCCGAGCTGTTCTGCAGTGAGAACCTGCGAGGGAATCGTTCGGAAGACGGCGGCGACACCGTCTTTCTGACTGAAAAAGTTGGCACGAAATCGGGCCTTGCCAGGAAGTTCATAACCAAAGTCAACATCGCCCGTTTCCTCAAATCGTGCCATCTTGTCCTCTGGGCACATTTCTCTCAGCATAGCCAATAGTTCCTCGTGCACTAATGGTGGTGAGTCAAGGCGTATAAGCTCACCGTTGATTCGAATGATGGGGGCGTTGCCAGTTGATAGGTGTAAGTCAGATGCCTTGTTCTCAAGCATCGTTTCAAAATAGAGATCGATTTCTGCCATGATATAATGGTTTGGTAATGTGTTTTTTTTGGCAGTAAGCTGCCCAAAGGGTGTCTTGATGGGTAGATAGCCTTACTTATCTACTCAATATCATCACTCAGAATCTATTCTCCAAATGAGAGTTGCCAAGATTATTTTTCACTGCACGACAGGCTATTTACATAACTCCATGCATGAGGTTGGCTGTAGCGCCAGTGAGCGCTGGCGCTGGCGCTGTCACCTGCCATTGAACGATGTGCCCGGCGAGGGTAGGCTTGCCCAGTAAAGCCGAGCGGAGGTGGGGAAGTAGCCCTACCAGGAATCGAACCTGGAAATGCGGAATCAAAATCCGGTGTGTTACCAATTACACTATAGGGCTGTTGTGTTGAGATGCTTTTTGAAATACAGCAAACACTCCCGACGCGCGTGTAACTACGATGACTTGTTGCACTTTGCAATAGCGAAATGCGGAAATTATTTGTGAAACACGGATCGCTCAAGTGTCAAATTTGCTATGCGATTTTGTATTCAGGGCGAGCCAAATTGCATTCAGATGAGAGGGAGTTCTCGTCAAATAAGTGGCTTCCCAAGTTAATACTCCTAGTGTAGGGTAACAGCGCTTTGTAGTTCTCTTTGTAGTTCTTTGCAGTTGTTGTCTTCCTATTAGCTATGTAGACATTCAGTTCCGCATCTATATTTAGTTTTTCAATGTTTAGTTCCTCAACTTATTTCCCCAATATTTAGACAATGATCGTCCCTCGACACCCCTTTTTTCTCATGACCTTGTCATGTCTCATGATGCTGGTGGCATGCTCAGCCAATGATAAATCCAGAAAAACGAAGTTCAATGCTGGCTACCGCTCTCCCTCCCTATTCGGATCGGGCTTACGAAATCCAGACATCAACTTACCTAGTCAATTCCCTTCAGATATAGGCATTAGCCATCGCCGCGGCCGCACGGACCTGCCATACATAGCAATGACCTTTGATGATGGGCCTCATCCGCAAAATACGCCCAGATTGCTCGATATGCTGCGCGAACGCAATATTAAGGCAACCTTCTATGTGATCGGACGCAGTGTGGATATGTATCCCCACATCGTCAGGCGTATGGTGGCGGAGGGTCATGAGGTCGGGAATCATACCTGGACCCACCGCAATCTCACAGGCCTGAGCAACTCATCGATACGCACAGAGATGGACCGCACCCGCAATGTTATTATCTCAGCTTGTGGGGTGAAGCCACAAACGATGCGCCCTCCCTATGGGGCTCTTCGTGAAAGCCAAAGGGCATGGATATATAAGGAGTATGGCTATCCTACGATTATGTGGAATGTTGACCCCAGGGATTGGACGCGCCCCGGGCCTTCCGTCGTGACTTCTCGGATACTAGACAAGACGATGAACGGTTCAATTGTGCTGGCGCATGACCTTCATAAACCCACCGTAGATGCTATGCCCGACACTCTGGACGGTTTGTTGAAACGTGGTTTTCAATTTGTTACGGTTTCTCAGCTGCTCACGCTCAATTCTTCCTCGAGCGATGTCTCCACAAAAAAACCAGCGCAGTCCAAGGCTGTCGTAGGCGGGGTAAAGCAAAATGGGTCAGAATCGCTCACCTTCGTCAGGGCGCCGGGCATTAAGCAATGAGTTTGAATACGCTCAAAGGCGATAGTCGGTTTAAGTAGTGTTGCATTTTGCATTCAGCCACCCTTAATAGCTGCCATCATGTTCGGGGATTATTTCAGTACTCGCAAACGTCTCACGGACGTTGTGGTCAGGGTGTTGGCGTTAGCTGAAAAAACAGGTGCGGAGAAAACACCTTTGGAGGAAAATGATATCACAAAGGGTCTCAAGAACCCGTTTTTGTTTGTCGTTTGTGGTGAGGTGAATGCAGGCAAGTCATCACTGCTTAATGGCTTGTTTGGCGAAAATATATGTAAAACTAACGTGCTGCCTGAGACTGATCGGGTGCAATGGTATCGATATGGTGATGAGGACCTTGATGAGGAAGTGACTCCTATTTTAGAGGAACGTTTTCGTCCTGTTGATTTCTTGATGGATTTCAACCTTGTAGACACGCCGGGCACAAATTCGGTCGTGCAGGGACACCAAGCGATCACGGATCGTTTTCTGCCGGTATCTGATCTCATTTTTTGGGTTTTCCCCGCCAGTAATCCATGGGGCGCCTCCACATGGGATTTTATCAGCAAGCAGAAGGATGACATGGTTGACAAATCTATCTTTATCCTGCAGCAGGCCGATCTGCGGGAGGAGGCAGACTTGGATGTTATCCTCGGTCACATGCGTGATCTTTGCCGTAAACGCATTGGTCGAGCACTTCCTATTTATCCGGTATCTGGCAAGCTTGCCATCCAGGCAAAAATGGAAACGCCTTTTGGTGAGAACCTCTGGCGTGAAAGTGGTTATCCTAACCTTGAGAAATACATCTCGGAAGTGGTTGCTAGTTCGCCGGCTCGTCGTGAGGTGCTTGGGGAGGTTCGTGATGCAGCGGGCAAGGTGCTGCGCAGTGCTGAAGACATGATTGAGCAGCGCACTCGGTTACTGGAGGAAAATGAAGGCTTTCTCAATGATCTGGAAAAAGAGATCGATAAAAATCGAGAAAAGCAGTCATCAGATGTCTCCTCTAAATTTGCAGCAATGAAGGAGGTTTACGCTGATCAGGGAGATAGCAGTCGAAAACTTATGCGCCGCAAAACAGGTGTATGGGGAACATTAAAAAGTTTGTTTGTAGCAGATGATTTGCCCCAACTGGTTGTTCGCTCGTTGGTTGATTCTGTTCAGCAGGCAGTTGAACAACAGTCAGATCAAGATGCTGACATGTTGATTGGCGAATGTAGAGATCATTGGCAAACAGTGCGACCCCGGGTGAAAGAGAAGTTAGAAATAACCCTTGAAGGTTTCGAGGAGTTAGATGGCGTCTTTGCTGACACGAAAAAGCGCTTCACCAGAAAAATGGGTCTGGCGGCCAAGCAGGCGGTGATCAATTTGAAAATCAGAGGGGGGCTTGATATGCGTCTTACAAATAGAAGATCAAAACTTAAAATATGGATCTATATGTGCCTAATGCTGCTGTTATGTGCGGGTGTTGCTGGTTCCTTGCGATTGGGTATGTATCCATATCCAGCGTTGGCTTGCCTTGCTGGAGGGGCTATTTCCATGCTGGTTTTTGTCGTTCAAACATATCGAACTAGAAAGCAGGTGATTGCCGGTTTTGTCGATCAGTTGGTAAATTCTCAAAGTCAGTTTGTTGATGCTCTTGGTTCTGATTATCGACATGGGGTACGCGATCTTTACATCGAATACACACGATTACTAGAGACCGTGCGTAGGCATATTGCGGGTGCAAAATTAGAACTTCAGCCAAATCTTGAACAATGGAATAGACTTTTCCTAGAGCTCAAAGAAATTGAGCAAGAGTTATAATATTATATGAGAAGGAACAACAGAGAGGGCGCTGCACGAGAAAATAAACATGTACGCGGCGGTCATGATCGGGGCCGGTCCCAGGCAAAGTCTGAGGAAGATCTTTACGATCTGCTCGCGGAGCAAGCTGACCCTCTTTTACTCATACTGGATTGTGTGCAAGATCCTCATAACCTAGGTGCTATTTTGAGGACTGCTGATGGAGCAGGTGTCACTGCGGTGATTGCACCAAAAGATAAATCGGCAGGGGTTACCGATACAGTGCGCCGTGTCTCGGTGGGCGCCGCTGATAGGGTGCCATTTTTTAGAGTCACAAACTTATCACGGAGTATGAAGAAGCTCCAGGAGCTTGGCGTGTGGATGGTCGGCACAAGTGATTTAGGCGAGGGCACTCTCTACGATACAAGTTTAACCGGCCCTTTGGCGATTGTTATGGGGGCAGAGGGCAGTGGTATGCGTCGCCTCACGGAGGATAACTGCGATTTCCTGCTGAAGATTCCCATGGCGGGTAAGGTTGAGTGCTTGAACGTCAGTGTTGCCACCGGAGTTTGCCTTTATGAAGCAGTGAGGCAGCGCATGCACGCCGCTAAAAAATAGATAAAATAACTTAGTTTATCTGGTAATAGCAGCTATCTGTTTTTTATAAATTTTAAGATTCATTATAGTTAATACATCTTAAGTTTTTATTGTCTGTAAAGGATATTGAGTTAAAATACGTGAGATTAATTACCTTACATGTTTTCAATGAAATCTGATAATGCAAACCACTACAGCTGTATACTCGATGCGGATGGCTGTCCCGCAAGCGGCAGTCAAGAGTCGCCTTTATTAGCACGAAGAAAATTCCTTGGTGTTTCCGGAGCTGCCGCAGCAGGCTTAGTTCTCGGTGCAGATAAGGCATCAGCGGGATGGTTTGGCTATTATTCGAGTAAACCAGTTGCAGGTATTCCTGAATCTTGGGTAAGGCTTAAAGGCGATGATGTGAATCGCTATGCTAATTACGTCAAGGGCTTGCGTCTTCGTAATGTCACGCCGCGCATGATTCTAGCGCCGCATTTTAAAACGCGAGGTAATGTCGTTAACAGCTTGCCGCCTAAAAAACTGTGGAAAAAAATGGGACCGACGCTGAAGGTGATAGATCGTATGTCCAAGGAGCTTTCGCTGCCTGTGAAGGCAATCTATTCAGCGTATAGAAGCCCTCGCTACAATGCTGCTGTGAGGGGTCATCCTCGCTCTTTCCACCAGTTCAACCAAGCTGTTGATGTTGTATTCCACGGTGCTGGATCAAGGCATGTTTCTAGCGTTGCTCGTTTCCTGCGTGACAGAAAGCGCACCTTCGAGGGTGGTGTCGGCACTTATGGTGGCTTTGTGCACATCGACACCCGCGGATTCAACTCAGATTGGTAGGTTTGGTTGGTCTGATGAGCTGCCTTTTTTTTGCTCTACATACCGCCAGCTATATCTCCCATCATTTCGACTTTCGTTAGCTGCCACTTGCCGGCATCGTTTTTTTGCCAGCTTAGGTTAAGTGTGATTAATTCACTGGAGGCAGCCATTTTCTTCGAGCTGATTGTGAAATTTAGGTCAGCCTGTGCCGTTGCGTGTTGGTCGTCGATAATGTTAACTTTAATATTACTGCCTTTTGCAGAGGCCCAGTCCACATGGTATGCGTAAAGCTGATGGCTTTCTACCAGTTGATCGTGAGTGAGATCTTTGTGATAATTGGCGATGTCTACATGGCATGTAGCGGTCTTAGCTAGAAGATTTGAGAAGCGGGTGGTTTTTAATGCTCGATAAGTTTTTGTGGCAGTTTGTGGTATATCGAGACAATTGATAACAGTGTTGGTCTGGCGTTTAACGACTTGGCTTGGGCTAAACCACCACATCAAGAAAGCCGTTATGATGGCCAATGCAAAAAGCATCGTTGCTGTGAACTTACTCATGGACCGATTCTGTAAGCTCAATATTGTCCTAGCAAGCAGTAAGATGGTGATTGGTATGGCTGCCTAGCTGTGCTAATCTAGCTATAACATGTTAAAAAATATTAGATTGACGCAATGGGGGGCGTTTGCCGCATTTATAATCTATATGGGATTTGCCTTTCAGGCCTGTACCCCAACCCAGAATTACGTTGAAATGCCAGTGCCCAATGCAGAAATGGCGCATCAATCAGGGCAGTCACTAGATACTTTAGGCAAAGGCTACGCGCTATCTCAAGTGCATTGCTCCCAGTGCCACGTATTTAAGTTGCCTGACAATATGCGGGTAGATGAGTGGCACACGATTGTTCCTGGCATGGCTTGGAATGCTGGTCTTGATAAAGAAGATGAGGCTGCGGTATTGGCTTATTTGGTGGCGACAACGGAGCAAACGGAAAAGTCTGAGAACTAGTCTGATTATTATTCACTACAGGCTTCATTTGTAGCCGCTTTCTTTTTTTTGGAAAATGCCAGCTTCAGAGGTTGCATTGGCGGTTTTCAGGGGATAAGGGTGTGCATGACTATGATTGCTAAGGAATCTAATGTGATGTCCAAAACCAAAGAGCTGTGTGATGCTATCGCACAGGATATCGAGTTCGTTACCCTTCAGGGACAAGTTGAGCGCTTTCTTGCCGATGATGACGCCAAGCTTAAATACCAGTCGCTTCATGAGCGAGGTGATGAGCTTCATCAGAAGCAGCAGGCAGGCGTAGAACTATCCGACAAGGAAATTCAAGATTTTGAAGATGCCCGTGAGGCACTTTTTGCTAATGACGTTGCTAGTGACTTTATGGAGGCTCAGCAAAGCCTGCAGACCTTGCAGAAAACCATCTCAAAATATGTTGGCATGACCCTTGAGCTTGGTCGCACTCCTACTCCAGAAGATATGGAGCAGGGTGAGGGTGGCGGTTGCTGCGGCGGTGGCTGCGGCTGCTAATAACTCATTTTTCAATCAAAGCCTCCCGGGTCCACTGGACTCGAGGAGGCTTTTGTTTTTAGCGTTATCCTCGTTGATAGAAGTCTGTCGGCAGCCTTTTGTATTCTGCCTCAGAGCTTAGCGCATGCCGAGAAGTGAATAAACTTCACGCGTAGCCCTGCTTTGGTTGAGGGTGTAGAAGTGGATTCCATCTACCCCTTGATCGAGTAGGCCCGCGCATTGCTCGGCAGCATGCTGAATACCCACTTGCTGCACGGATTCTTTGTCATCTCCAGCACGTTTGAGGGCTTTGAGGAGGCGCGCAGGGAAATGGGCTCCAGCTGCAAGTTCTGCCATGCGGTGAATTCCTTTAGCCGAGGTAATGGGCATAATCCCCGCAATGATAGGTATGTTGATACCTGCAAGCTGACAACGATCACGAAAATCAAAAAAGTCGTGATTATCAAAAAAGAGCTGAGTGCATATGTAGTCGGCACCCTCATCCACCTTCGCTTTTAAGTAGTCCATTTCCAGCAAGCGGTTTGGCGTGTCAGGATGCCCCTCAGGAAATGCAGCGACGCCTATGCCGAAGCCACGAGGGTCTGGGTGTTTGCCTGATTCGTTGAAAGATTTAATATGGCGCACAAGGTCAACTGCCTGTTGAAAGGCATCTTGCGAGCGATCGTAATTGCTGTTGTTTGCCGGAGGGTCGCCGCGGAGCGCTAGAATATTTCCTATATTGGCAGATGCATATCGATCAAGAGTGGATGTGATTTCTTCCTTACTGTGAGACACACAGGTCAGATGAGGAACAGGTGGCGTGTCCGTTGTTTCCTTTATTCTAAGGACTAGGTCGTGGGTGAGGTCCCGAGTCGTGCCTCCCGCTCCATAAGTCACACTTACAAATGATGGTTTGTATTCTGATAAGTCCTTGATTGTCTCATAGAGTGCTTGAGACGCCTCTGGGCTTTTCGGCGGGAAAAATTCAAACGAGAAAGTAGGCTCCTCGGGTTTAATGATATCACTGATGTGCATTGCTTGGTGAATTGTCATTGATAATGCGGATAAACTAAATAAAAAAATACATTACATTCACAACTATTGCATCTTTAGGGTGTTCAAATCTTGTCGTTATCTTGATAACGACGCTCAGATTTCACGATATTACATGAACCTAGCCACTCTACATTTAAGCTTTCGAATGCTTGTCTCGCTCCTTTTGTTCTGTGAAGTGTCAGCAGAGGGACCTGTAGATGGTGCCCCAGACGAATTGACAAAGAGATCGCCGGGGGGATTGCCGGGAGGATCGCCGGGAGGAGCAGTTACAATCTCACCACAGGACCCTCAGCCATCTAAGGAGTTGCGTAAATTGAGGTTTCCTCAGAAGCAAGGTGCTATGGGGAAGCAGCGAGGAAAGGCATTCGCTGATGTGGATATAGATAATGACCGCCAATTAACATTTAGTGAATTTGCGGGTGCCAAACGCTTGCAAAATATGGAGCCCAAAAAGCAGCGTCAATTATTTGATTTTCTCGACTATGATAAAGATGGGTATCTGCAAATGCGTGAGCTTTTCCCAGCCACGCCAAAATGGATGAAAGTAGCACGCCGAGAATTTCCTCGCTTCGATACAAATAAAGACGGTCAGCTAACTATCACGGAGTTTTCTGAATTGATGGAATTGACAAATGAAAACAAGCTCAAGCCTGCTGAGCTGTTTGAGCTATTAGATCAAAATAAGAACAACGGCATTGAATGGTCAGAGCTAAATGCCAAGCCTCGTAGATTTAGTCAGCCCGATGGGGGTTTTGCTGCCCATGATAAAAACGCAAGTGGAGGTCTTGACTACGAAGAATACTCACAAATGCCATGGGTTTGTAAATGGCCGGAACTACGTCGTAAGAAGCTTTTTGAGCGCATTGATGTCGATGGCGATGGTGAGCTTAGTAAGCATGAGGTAAGAGATGTGCATTCATACCGTCGGCGCACGCCTGGTTTTGAGGGTTCTGGAAGCAAGAAGCTGCCAGGCAAGAAAAAGGCATTTTGATTAGAGGTGAGTCTGTGACCTGTTCAGCGGGGAAAGTTAGACCTCGCGAGATTGTTACTGCTTTGATGAATCGGCAATTTGGGTTGTTTTCTTATCTTTGCAGGGTTAACAACACATAGAGTTTAAAGTTAAATAATGAGTAGTTTAATTAAGGGTTATTACCACTGCAATGAATGTGATTCACTTTTTGAGTCACAGGTTATCGGTGCAGATCTTCAGGATTGCCCTCATTGTGGTAAGGCAGTGGCAGGAATCGCGGAAATTGGTCCCGAGTTGGGAGTGGGTGACGATTTTTTCTTGAGCGACGATGAAGATGATTTTGATCAGAGTCTAGTTAGGGCTGGTGAAGTGGGGGCTGATGACAAAATCAACGATAAGCAAGCTGATGGCGATGTTGAGCAAACCACAGAAAAACAGACGGTGGCCCGGCAACTGAGGTTGATATCAATTGCGTGGATATCGCTTGTGGTTGCTGCTGTAGCTGTGGTGATTTATTTCAACCAAGCTGGGGACGAGTTATCAATTTCTGCTGAGACTAAGCAAAAACAGATGCAGCAAGCAGAGGCCGACAAGCAGTCGATGAAATTAGCACTGCCCAAATGTATGAACGTTATCAAAGGTTTCCTCAATGCCTCGAGTGCGGCAGCTAAAGCTCAATATGTTTATAACGGGGTTAGGCTATCACGTGAAATGGAAGCGTTTTATGCAACTCGGCCAAGTTTTCGCCCTCAGCTAAATCAGGTGAGAGTGGTGCATTACCAATCGCTTGATATTCCGGGTGTTTACGCGATAGGAACTATTTGCCAATCAGAACAGGGAGAGCGTTTTGAGGTTGTGTTCATTCGTGACGGAAAAGAATGGAAGATTGAGTGGAAATCTTTTGTCCGTTATAGTGAGAGCGATTGGACACTTTTCACATCAATGGCCAATGGCGAAGAGGCTGATTTTCGACTCTATATGCGTGTGATGGATGTTGGCGAGGATCTTGCAGGTGGTGATGTCTTGGTCAAATTTTACAAACCTGATGTCTTCAGGGGGCGAGGGTTTGACGGTTACGCATC
>JAACFN010000198.1 GCA_009937455.1 Verrucomicrobiaceae bacterium
AGGGATCTGGCAGCTTCAGGGCTTAGATAGCGTTTCGAATGAGGCCAGAAATTAATACCCATGGCATCGACTCCTGTAGAGATGAGTCTTTGTGCATCCTCAGCAAGGGTAACACCACAGATCTTGAGCGAAGTCTGGTTTGGATCGAGAAAAGACAAAGGAAGAGGGTGGTCGTTGGTGGAGAGTGAATGGTGATTATTCCACGTTCTGGATTTGCTCGCGGATTTTCTCGAGCTCGATTTTGGCATCTACAATGAGTTGTGCAAGGTTGGCATTATTGGCCTTGGATCCAATGGTGTTAAACTCACGGTTGAGCTCTTGGCAGAGAAAGTCTAATGGCCGGCCGACAGGCTCATCGAGACCCAAATACTGACGGAACTTTTCAAAGTGAGAAGCTAAACGAGTGAGCTCTTCAGTGATGTCAGAGCGGTCAGCATAAATGCAGAGTTCCTTGAGGATGCGCTCGTCATCGAGATCGATATCAAGCCCGGATTCCGTGAGTCTGCGGTGCAGGCTTTCCTTGTAATGGGTGAGCACAGCGGGAGCCTCGGTTTCTACTTGTTCGGTGATGGTTTCCAGAGAGGTGATGCGGGCTTCAACATCGTCATGAAGATGTTGGCCTTCATCAGCACGCATAGAGATCATTTGCTCCAAGGCGGCTTCGAGTGCTGGCGTAATGGCTTTAAGCGCATCTTCTGGATCTGCTGGATCGTCATCAAACTCGAGGATCTCTGGAGTGCGCAGAAAGTCGGTTGCCGAGGCTTGCACCTCCCGGTCAATGGCTTCGGAGATCTCAGTGAATGCCTTCTCCAAGGCACAAGCGCGTGAGCTGTTAATGCGGATGGCGCTAGTAGCTCCCTGCGCTTTTTCCAGATGGATGCTGATAGACACTCGGCCACGTGAGAGTTTCTGCATGGCAGCTTTGCGGATGCCTGCTTCCAGCTCGGCGTAAGGGCGGGGTAGTTTAACGACCACCTCGCCTTGTTTGCGGTTAACGGATGCCGCCTCTACTCGGGCGACGATCGAACTGGTGGCGTGCTCGGCACTGCCGAATCCTGTCATGGAATGCATGGGGTAGAATAGTGAATTTAGAATAGTGAATGGGGTCCGCCTGCGGCAGTTTAAGATAGAAGATCAGTCTTTAGATTCTTTGTTCGAGTCGGGGGAGTCGGGGTCGGGGTCACCAGATGCTTGATCATCGGATGCTTGATCATCGGTGAAGTCGAGAGCTAGCTCATCCTCGGGGAAGTCGTAAGTGCCGGTGTCATCTTCCTCGCCCTCGTCGCCGAGGTGCGGTTCATCATAATCGCCTAACTCCTCATGGGGGTCATGGTCATGGTGGGGGTCATGGTGGTCGTCATAGGCATGATCTTGATGACGATACGGGTCAGCGTGATCGTTGTGTTCGTCGTCATGGTAGTGATCATGATGGTCGTCATGGTGGTCATCATTCCATTCTTCATCCTCCTCCTCGCGGCTGGTGGCGAAGGCTGGAGGGGCTGCGAGGATTTGCTGGCGTAGTTCTTCACGCTCGCGTATTTCCTGTTCCCGCTGTTTGCGTTTGTGGAAGAAGGATAGCCAGATACATATCTCATAGAGCAGAATCATGGGCACAGCTAAGAAGGCGAGCGTGGCAACATCTGGAGTGGGGGTGATGAGTGCCGCAATGACTACAATGGCAAGAATGGCATACGAACGAGTGTTACGCATGATCTCGTAATTGAGCACACCCAGCTTGACCAAGGTCATGACCACTACGGGAAGCTCGAAGGCGAGGCCGAAGATCAGTGTGAACTGAGTGGCAAAGGAGATATAATAGCCGATTCGCCACTCGTTGGTGACCCCCATCTGCTGGCTGTAGTTGTAAAAGAAGTCCAGCACCTTGGGCAGGACAAAGAAGTAGGAGAACATTACTCCGGCAAGGAACAGGCCAAAGCCGATGATCATGGCAGGCCAGAGCGCGCGCTTTTCTTTTTTCTTCAGGCCCGGCAGAATGAACTGCAAGGTGAAAAGCAGTAGCAGAGGGAAGGCGAGTACAATACCTGCAAAGAGTGAGAGCTTGATCGAAAGCATAAACCCCTCGGTAGGATTCAGGGCCTGCATCAAGACTAACTTGCCACGTGAATCAACGGCGACGTCCGGGCGCTTTTCTCCGTCGAGTAGCGCGTGCAGCTGGCTGCGCATGTCGTCGGAGATACCGGGGAATTCTTTGATGAAGCGTTCACCTGACTCGTCGGTGTTTTCCATGTCAATCGCGGCACGGTAGTAGCGCACTGAGTCGGTATGGAACTTGAGTTTGAGTTTGCCACCCGGGTCAAGGTGTTCGAAATAATAGTCACGCTGGCCGGAGCTGAAATTGGCGGTATCACGCTCTGCTTTTTTGGCAGCCTCCCAAGTGTCGAGCGCCAGATTGCTAGGCATTTTTTCTTCCTGACTGACTTGCCAGACTTGCTCCACTGGGCGGCGAATGATCTCCATCAGCTCATTGCGAAAGGCAAAGCAGAAACCCATGGCAATAAGCAGGGTCAGCACCACACGTGTGATGACGATACGCAGGTCCTCGAGATGCTCAAGAAATGGCTTCTCCTCCTCCTGGTGCGTTTTATCACGCAGCTGAAATAGTTTTTTTAGCAGAAACATGCCTGGGAAGCCGGCTCGAAAATCGCGGCTGGCTTGTGTTTAGACTACTGGAGGCGAGTTGGGAAGAAGGAATGGTGAATAGTGAATAGCGAATGCATATTCTCTGAATTCACCCAATTGAGTGCTCGGTCTTGCCCGGGGCTTATTGTGAGCCTGTCGTGGGTGGCACGGCTTTGTTTTTATTGCGCAGGGTGATCCAGCCACGGCGGATGGTGCCGAAGCTCTTACGAGACAGCCAGACGGCGATAATGGACCATCAGGCCAAGGCCGGCGATCACCACACCATCCTCACCTAGGCTAGCAACCACATTGGAGACAGGTTCCGGAGACATATTGATGAGCAAACGGCTACTGGCCTTCGTGGCATGGGTGATTAGGGTGGTGCCACCACTGAGCAACCCAGCGATCACCGCGATGGCTGGATCCATTTCACCGAGCGCGGCTAGGGCCAGCAGGGTGCCGCCAACCGGGCGGATAAAGGTGTGCACCGCGTCCCAGCTGCTGTCGAGCCAGGGGATTTTATCAGCAAAGAACTCAAGCAGGAAAAGAGCACCAGCAACACCGATGATCCAGGGGTTGGCCAGAATCGCCAGGCTTTCGTATTTTTCCGCCAGATCGAGCCAGTTGAAGCGGATCGCCATACCGGCAAGAAAGGTGGTCAAGTAGAGGTTGATGCCCGAGAGGGTGGCAAAACCGAGCGCAACACCGAGCAGGGAGAGAGTTTCCATGGGGTAATTTTACGTCAAGAGAGAGAAAGAGCGATGGGAAAAATGGAGGAAATCGCGCAGTGGCAGTTTAAGTTAGCCGCGTGCGGCTGTTCTTGGTTCCTTGTTCTTGGTTTTTTGTTGGCTGTTGGCTGACGCCGAGGGAGGTTTTTCAGCCTCAAATGATTGGTAACTACCTGTTCGTGAATGACTTAAAAAAATAGACTGGAAAGATGGTTTTTAGATTGTCGTCGGAGGTATAACGCTTATAATGAGGTATATACAGTGTTTTTAGTATGATCCTTTTTGTGAGTATCACGCAGTGCAAGCCAGATCAGCTACTACTAACAAACCACCATAAAAACCAAATATCAATAACCACACCACAAAAACCATGAAAACCACCAAAACCCATCAAATTTTAGCATCTCTTTTTATCATCTGTCTGGTCACACCGACGGCGTTTGCCGAGGAATGGAACGCCGACGGTGACGGCTCGTCCTGGGAAGATGGGGATAACTGGAACACGGATACCCAACCTACACTTGCAACTCTCGCCCGCATCAATCTCGCTGGTGGTAGCGATGTGTTTATCACACAGGCCGGCGAACAAGCTGACCGCTTCATCCTCGGCCAGGGAGCTACAGGTATTCAAAAACTGACCATCGAGAGCGGCGGTAGCCTGACCACAGATAGTGGAACGGTATCCCGGATCGGCCAGACCTCTGAAGGCTGGCTCACCATGAACGGCGGCACCTTAACCATGAGTGGGAATTACTCTTCCGATAATGGTGGTCGATTGATCATCAACGATGGCGACGTTAATCTCGGGGGGAATTCCACTGTCGGCACTGGCTCTGCCGGTTTCCTTGAGATCAACGGGTCAACGGCGACCATTGATGTGGCTGGAGCATACACCTTTGGTAATTTTAGTACTACGATCTTCACCTTGGACAGCGCTCTCGCAGGTGTGAGCGAGGTCAACAACACTGGTGCTTTGAACCTTGATGCATCATCCACGCTGACGGTTGACTTCAGGGGCTATGACTTCTCAACCAATAAGGGCTCTGACATTGTGCTCTTTGATTACGGAACCCTGGGCGGGGGAGGAGCGGATACTTTCGGCACGATTAACTTCATCGGTGGATTCGGTGAACTTGATTACATCACAGGGGGACAGATTAGGTTGCTCTCCGTTGTGCCCGAGCCGTCTTCGACTGCGCTGCTTGGCCTTGGTGGACTGGCTCTGATGCTGCGCCGCAAGCGCAGCTGATCCACTCTAGGCGGATCAGGTTCAAGGTTGCCACCGCGCAGCTTATCGTTTTTTCAAAAGCATCCCTAGTGTCGGGGATGCTTTTTTGTTTGCCGAAGGCGTGCTTGGCGTTTTTGCGTCTTGGCATGCCTGAAGAAACATCACGCAAAGATGGAGTTCACGCCAAGACGCTAAGACGCTAAGGCTCCAAAGAAGAAGGGGGTAGCCCCGGCGCATGGCTTTTATCGTTTGCTTTGAAAGCGCTTCCTGTTTATGGAAGTGCTTTCCTGTTTGCTGCTGCCTTATGAAGTTATTAAAGTCTCTGAAAGCTCATGGGGTAAGCCACTGGATGATTATGATGTCTCTGATTTCTAGTAGTGTGTGTGAGGGAGATTTTTCCTCTGAGCGAAAAGACTTTGAGGCCTTAGCGGGACTGGTTGAAGCTCCTGTGATGGTGGAGGCGGATGGCTTTGAATCGGCTGAGGGCTTGAAGGCGATTTATTTTGATGGGCTCGATTACAAGGGCAAGCCAACCAAGGTGTTTGCCTGGTTAGGCATGCCTGAGAATACAAAGGGCAAGGTGCCCGGTGTGGTGCCTGCTATGGTGTTGGTCCACGGTGGTGGCGGCACGGCGTTTAAGGAGTGGGTGCAGAAGTGGAATGCGCGTGGCTATGCGGCGATCAGTATTGCGGTGGAGGGTCAGACGGATAAGAGATCTGAAGATGGAGAGTCATGGGAAAAACATGAATGGGCAGGGCCTTCCCGGGTGGGCATTTATGGAGATGCCAAGGAGGAATTTAAGGATCAGTGGATGTATCACGCAGTGGCAGATACGATTCTGGCGCACTCGTTGATTCGTTCCTTACCCGGGGTGGATGCCGACAAGGTGGGTATCATGGGCATTTCCTGGGGTGGGGTGATTACCAGTACGGTGATCGGTATTGATCATCGTTTTGCCTTTGCGATCCCGACCTATGGCTGTGGTGATCTCGCAGAGGTTCAAAACCAGTATGGCAAGTCTCTAGGGAACCATGAAATGTATAAGCAGGTGTATGACCCCATGCTGCGGCTCGAAAAAGTGGAGTCGCCCACGCTCTGGTTCTCATGGCCTGAGGATAAACATTTCCCGATGGACAAGTTTGCCAACTGCTATGGCAAGGTATCCGGCCCCTATATGGTTTCTCTAATACCAAAAATGGGACACGGTCATGGTCCGCCATGGAACAAGCCTGACAGCTACGCCTTTGCCGATAGTATCACCAAG
>JAACFN010000022.1 GCA_009937455.1 Verrucomicrobiaceae bacterium
GGTCCACAGGTCATCAAAAGCGAAGACACTTTCCTGACCGCTTACGTCACCTTTGGCTCCAACCCCGGATTCGCAGAAGTTGATGTGGTCGAGGATGTCCAGGCCTACCTCGAAGCACAGGAAAAGGCAGGCAAACTCAAACGCAGCGGAGGCACTCGTTATGAATTCGCCGGCAATTATCAGTCGGCTCTCGAATTTGATCAAAACATGATGGTTATGATGCCCCTTGCCCTACTTGCCATCTTCTTCATCCTCTATGTGCAAAATCGCTCTGTGATCAATACCATCATTATTTTCAGCGGTATTGCGGTGGCCTTCTCTGGCGGCTTCCTCTTACTCTGGCTTTACTCCCAACCAGGCTTTATGAATATTGAGCTCTTTGGTCACAATCTACGCACCATTTTCAAGATTCAACCCATCAACCTCTCCACCGCCGTATGGGTCGGCTTCATTGCTCTGTTCGGCATTGCCACCGACGATGGTGTTGTTATCTCCACCTACCTCCGCCAACGCTTCAAAAAAGACCTACCGCGGACCATTGAGCAAATCAGAGCAACCACCATCCTCGCTGGCAAACGCCGCTGTCGGCCATGCCTGATGACCTCCGCAACAACGATCTTAGCACTACTCCCGGTACTCACCTCTACAGGACGCGGAGCTGACATTATGGGGCCGATGGCTGTGCCTATCTTCGGTGGAGTAATCGTTGTATTACTCAGTATGTTTGTCGTGCCCGTTATTTTCTGTTTATGGCAAGAAATAGCACACAACAAAAAATAAACTCAGCAGTGTGCTTAGGCTAGATTGGTATACACCGCCTGAACGTCGTCATCCTCCTCAAGTTTATCTACAAGAGCTTCCACCTCCTCGATTTGATCTTCACTAAGTTCCACAGGGCTATTGGCAATACGCTGAAGGTTAGCCTTAAACCCTTCAATACCCATGTCTTCACAGGCCTTGGTCAAATCTCCAAAGCTGGTGAACTCTCCATAAACGATGACTCGGTCATCTTGCAGATCCATTTCTTCTAAGCCGAAGTCGATGAGGTTGAGCTCAAGCTCTTCGAGATCGAGACTGTCTGTTTTTGCAAACTCGATCACTGCCTTACGGGTAAACATGAAGTCGAGAGATCCGCTATTGACGACCTGACCACCGCCTTTGTTGAAGGCCGTTTTGACGTTCGCCACCGTGCGGGTGGTATTATCCGTAGCACACTCGACCCAAAACAAAGACCCGTGAGGACCCTTACCCTCGTAGCTAACCTCATCGTAGTTGGCGGCATCTGCAGCAGTAGCGCGTTTGATGGCCTTATCGATGTTGTCTTTAGGCATATTCTGAGCCTTGGCGTTGTTCACCGCTGTCTTCAGTGCCGTGTTGGAGTTAGGATCTGAACCACCCGCCTTAGCTGCCATGGTGATGATTTTTCCTAATTTAGGGTATAATCTGGACATCTCGCCCCAGCGTTTTTCTTTCCCTGCTCGGCGTGCTTCAAAGGCTCTTCCCATAATGATTAAATAGTTTAATTGGTAGTTTTCGTGTAAGGTATCCGCTCCCCAAAGTAGATGAATTCGGCGGCGGCTCAAGCTTTCTTCACGGTTGGCAAAAAATCACCCTTACTGAATCCAGTCGCAGGCGTGATTTGCCAATGGCTGCACTCAAGGTATCATGCTGGCTGCGCAGGGCTGCAATCTCATCCTCACTGACATGGTCATTGATTTCACCGAGGGCAACCAAACGATCAATTTCAGCCCCTAGTTTACTACTGCATTCTGCGGACGCATTTTCTACCACTGAGATGATTTGCTCGGATGCAATGTTCTGACACATTTCCAACATGGCAGGCAACATCACACGACGGAATTTTTCCTGGCCGAGGAGTTCATGCAAATTGCCAATACGGAGATGATCTGCGCTTAAAGGGGCTTCATGGCTGCGGTTATTGCGTTGGTGGTCTACCTGCACTCGAATGGGTGTCGTTGGTAAAAAGCGGTCACTGTGCAAAGAGGCCGGAGCCACACACTCCACCACAAAATAGGTCTCAAGCAGAATTCCTTTCTCGGGAGCTCCTTCCCATACGCCGAATGATGCGTTGCCAGCCTCTGAAGTGAGTAATAGCTCAAGTGCAGTGCGGGCCACCGGATGATCCCAACTCATAAAGGTGGCATCCTCTCGTGAAAGTGCCCGTGTTCGATCAAAGGTCACATTGAGCCCATCATCTGGAAGTGCCGGGAAAGAGTCTGTGATCAGATGGCCGGGAAGCAACAGATAAGAACGATCTGTAAGCTCATCGATATGAAGACCAAAATGATCCCACAATCGCACTAAAAAAGCTTCTGATGACTTGTCCGCATCCATGGCAGTCATTTCATCAATAAGATCAGCCACCAGTTCTGGCCTGCTAGAGTTCAGCTCTAGAAGCCGATCATAGCCGCGTTTCAATCTTTCAGAAACTCGTGCACGACAATCCTTGGAGGCATCAATCAATGCCTGCAATGCCAGTTCATCCATGCCTTCATGGGCTGGTTTGCCGCCGAGTTCGCGAACGATTTCGCTCGACCCATGCAAGCTGTGTTCAAAGGCACCTAGGCCCTCATGATACCAACGGGCCAAAACCTCACCATGTGTTCTCTTCACATAAGGCACATGAATATTAATCGTTTGCTCCTGACCAATCCTGTCTAAACGACCAATGCGCTGCTCCAAAAGCTCTGGATCGTCAGGCAAATCAAACAGCACCAAGTGATGTGCAAATTGGAAGTTACGACCCTCACTGCCAATCTCAGAGCAAACCAGAAGGCGGGCTCCCTCTTCCTCAGAGAAGTATGCCGCGGAACGATCACGCTGCAGCAGCGTCATGCCTTCATGGAAAAAACCACAATTGATATTGATGATACTTTTAAGTTTCTCGAGGATTTCTTCCGCGAGTTCCCGGGTCCGACAAATCAGCAGCACCTTCGCCTCACCCAGTTCTTGGAGTAGCTTTACCAACCAGACCATTTTTTCAGCCTCACTATCCAATGGCACCAGCGAGGCTTTCCTCTCTGGAAAACCCGTCAACGCCTGCCGCGTATTCCGAAGCATCACCCGACCCGTGCCAAAGGTATCAAGCAGCTCACGGATCAACAATTCACGTGCGGCCTCGTCACCAGCATCTAGGGCAAGGCAATGATCATGGATGCGCTCAGATTGTGAGGCAAATAAAGCACGGTCCTCTGAGCTCAACGTAGAACCCTCCACCAACCTGCCTACTGCATCCGCTACTTCCTCATAGTGATTGGCCTCCTGCTGGAATGTCTCAATATCAACATAGCGTTCTGGATCGAGTAAGCGTAAGCGGGCAAAATGGCCATCTGGACCAAGCTGGCGCGGTGTTGCCGTGAGTAGTAATAAGCCCTCAGTTTGCCGCGCCAATGATTCCACAACTTGATAGGCTACGCTCGGTGCGTCTTTATTCCATTCCAAGTGGTGTGCCTCATCGACAATAAGCATATCCCACCCAGCTGCCACCGCCTGAGCAGCACGTTGAGCGTCACTGGCCAAAAAATCAACACTGCACAAAACAAGCTGGCTGTCTAAAAACGGATTCTCTTCACCCTCTCCGCCCTGTTCGATAGCCACGCACCTCGACTCATCAAATAAACTAAAAAGCATATTAAACCGTCTCAGCAGCTCCACAAACCACTGATGCAGTAGAGGCTCAGGCACCAAGATCAGCACACGATCGGCTCGGCCGGTCAAATGCAGCCGATGCATAATCAGACAAGCCTCGATTGTCTTACCCAGACCAACCTCGTCCGCTAATAACACACGCGGAGCAAGCCGTGATGTTACCTCATCTGCGATATAAAGCTGATGAGGAATCAAATCCATACGCGCACCTGCAAAACCACGCGCTGGCGACTTCATTACTTCGCATTGACGCTGCAAAGCCTCGACCCGTAGATCATAGGTGTGCAGCGCATCCACATGGCCTCCAAGTAAACGGTCCTCCGGTTTATTAAAGCTCATCGTGTCAGATAAGCCTGACTCCTCAACCTCTCGATCTCCGCAGAGATAAACCAATAAACCGTCACGTTCCAGCACCTCATCGACTTCGATCACATCACCCTCGTGCGTCTCTAGTATCTCACCCACTTTCAACGCCACCCTGCGAAGCGGCGCACTATCCAAAGCATATTGCCGACGCTCATTGGCAGCAGGAAACATCACCTCGACGCGCTTAAATTCCACCTTAAGCATGATGCCGACACCTAATTCAGGTTCGGTTTCACTAATCCATCTTTGACCAGGTTTTATTTGAGAGAGCAGAGACATCGGTCGAGGCGGCGCAGACTACATCTCCATGCCAATCCTGCAAGCTATTCATATGCCATTTACAGTATCCACTACCTGGGCTCACCATGCTCGGGTATGCACCTGTAAGGTACTTGAATTGGCAAAAAGCATGACAAGACGCCATCCCTACGTATAGTGCCGCGCATGTCCGATTCCATCGTCAGCGCCAGCGAACTCTGCGTCAGCTATAGCTCACACACCGTCCTCGATGGCGCCACCCTCGCCATCCAAAAAGGTGACCGTATCGGCCTCGTAGGTAGGAACGGCTGTGGTAAATCCACCTTCTTAAAAATCCTTGCCGGGGAAGCCGTTGGTGACAGCGGCGAGGTGAACTGTAAACGAGGACTCGTCACCGGCTACCTACCGCAGAATTTCGAACTTAATGATGAGGCTAATGTCCATGATAACGTGCTGGCCGGTGCTCAATACACCCTCGACCTGATCAATGAATATGAAACCATCCCAGCCGATAGCGACCGCAGCGCTGAGGTGCTTGATGAAATCACCCACCTCGAAGGGTGGGATCTCGAACACCGTGCAACCACCCTACTTTCTCACCTCCACGCGCCTGCTGCAGATCGTATCGTAGGGACTCTATCCGGTGGCGAAAAACGGCGTGTCTCACTCTGCCGAGCCCTGCTTGCCAAACCCGATTTTCTGATCCTCGACGAACCGACCAACCACCTCGACACCGAGTCCATCGAGTGGTTGGAAAAATTTCTCGCCCGTTACACTGGCACCTGCCTCTTTGTCACACACGACCGCTATTTCCTCGATCGCATCGCCACGCGCATCGTGGAAATCCGACAAGGAAAGTGTGACAGCTACCAAGGAAATTATACTGATTACCTGCTCTCACGCGCTGAACGTGACATGGCTGATGCTAGGAATGAACACAAACGCCAACGTTTCCTCAGTCGTGAACTCGAATGGGTGCGGCGAGGCCCGAAGGCCAGATCAACCAAGGCAAAGGACCGCATGGATCGCTATTTTGAAGTTGCTGATCAGAAAGCTCCCGAGCAAGAACTCGACGTCGATCTCATTATCCCCGCCCCTCCTAAGCTGGGCAATAAAATCATTGAGATTGAGGATGTCGGCATGGCATACAATGACGGACCATGGTTGTTTTCTAATGTCAGCCTAAAAATCGAAGGTGGTCAGCGGCTCGGCATTGTCGGCCGCAACGGCATGGGTAAATCCACTCTGCTCAATATCATGCTCGGCCAGCTTGAACCCCTACAGGGCAAGGTTGATATTGGAATGAAGACCGACATCAACTTCATTGATCAAAACCGGCTCCTACTCGATGACGACAAATCAGTTTTCGAAGAAGTCGGCGAAGGCCAAGAAAATGTGCAACTCGGCAACGAAACCATCGGCCTACGCGCCTACCTGAGACGTTTCCTGTTCACCGAGGAACGCATTAACACCAAGATCGGACTACTCAGTGGCGGCGAGCGCAGCCGCGTCATGCTCGCAAAAATCCTTAAAAAAGGCGGCAATGTTATTGTATTAGACGAGCCCACCAACGATCTCGATCTCAACACACTCAGGCTCCTCGAAGAAGCACTGTTCGCATTCAAAGGTAGTGTTATTGTCGTCAGCCATGACCGCTATTTCCTCAACCGTGTGTGCACAGACATCCTGGCCTTCGAGGGTGACGGTGTCGTCGACTACCAGGTGGGCAACTACGATTACTACTTAGAAAAAAAAGCCGCCCGCGCCGCCACCGGCAAGCTCTATAAAAGCAATCCAGTAAGCAAGAAGCCAGAGCGTAAAGAACGCCCGCGCAAACTTAAGTGGGCTGAGGCGAAGGAGCTCGAAACCATCGAGGAAGATATCCTCGCTGCCGAACAAACCCTCGCCCAGCTAGAGGCTCAATTCAACGCTCCAGACTTCTACGAAAAACACGGCGATAACTGGCAAGCCCTAGAAACTGAGCTCAACGAAGCCAAGGCAAAGGTTCCCGTGCTCTACAGCCGCTGGGAAGAACTCGAGGCCATCAAAACAGCCTCCGAAGCTCCCTAATTCACTGGCTCACTAGTTCTCCAGCATTGGCAAACTAACCCCATCGCTATATAATCAAACCCATGGAAACTCGCGTTCACCTGCCCGATATGGAGCCCCCTGCAAGTATTACTGAAGTGATCCTTGCACTCCGCAGCAAGAAGCTCGAGCCCAAGCATGAGAAAAAAGACTGGGGTGACTGGATTACTTTCCCCGACATGCAAACGGTCATCAGCATCGAATCCATGCGCGGCTTGGCCAGCTCTGCCACCGTCGAACATGCCGAGGAGGATGGCGATGACATCAATACACAGATTCTCTCTGCTTTCGCTAAACTTGGCTGGATGGGGTCTGACGAAGAAGGCGAATTCAGGCTAGACTGATTTACTCGATATCGGAATCCATCCAGTGCCCTTCAGCAGAAATTCTACTCGCTATCTCCTTGCCAAAACTGCCGCCCTCAACAACCCTTCAGCCATGAGAATCATTTCCCCAAAAGATGCTGTTTTCCAAAAAATCGAATCTTCTCTCGGCGATCACAAAGACGACACCCAGCTTGAAGTGATCGCAGGTATCGACTGTGATGAGGAGGACATGGGCAATCAACGTGAACTCGGTGATGAAGACCCCATTGCCACCATCGAGCTCATCGTTCAATGGCTACCAGATACAGGCGAGGGCATTCTTGATTGGTTTTACGTGCGTCACTCTGGCGTCGATAAAGATCCTCCAGAAGTAGAGCATGGCGGCCCCCTTCTCGGCTTCAACAGCGAAGGCCAAGAACCCGACCTTGATTTATTGATACACGATTCCGTAGCTGCCCTAAACGAGTCCGTAGGCTGGGCAGAGTTTGAGCTAGAAGAAGATGTCTAATCAAGACCCTTGGGATCTGGTAGTCATCGGCGGTGGTGCCGCCGGCTTTTTTGCCGCAATCACCTGTGCTGAAACAGCACCTGGAGCAGCTGTGCTGATCCTTGAAAAAACAGCCCATACTCTTGGCAAGGTCAAGATCTCTGGCGGCGGTCGCTGCAATGTGACCCATGCCTGCTTTGAGGCCAAATCGCTGGTAGAACATTACCCCCGAGGCGGCAAATCATTGATCGGCCCCTTTCACCGTTGGGGAGCCCAGGATACCGTCAACTGGTTCCAAGAGCGTGGTGTTGAGCTCAAGACCGAGGCCGATGGTAGAATGTTTCCCATCACAGACAGTTCCCAGACCATCATCGACTGCCTTCAAAGTTCTGCTCAAAGGGCGGGCGTCATACTCAAAACATCAACTACTGTAGTTTCGGTTACCGCTGACGAGGCTGATGACGTTTCAGATACTATTGGCGATACACTTTTTACCCTCACAACCAATGCAGGAGAAAAG
This sequence comes from Verrucomicrobiaceae bacterium, assembly GCA_009937455.1. Taxonomy (GTDB): domain Bacteria; phylum Verrucomicrobiota; class Verrucomicrobiia; order Verrucomicrobiales; family Akkermansiaceae; genus Oceaniferula. The sequence continues at coordinate 7,715 of JAACFN010000022.1, forward strand.
CTCAAGACTCGATCTCTCCTTCTTGCCACAGGAGGAACCCGCCTTGCCTCTGGAGCACGCTTAAGCGAGTCCCTCGGTCATGAGCTAGTGCCTAATGTCCCCTCACTCTTTGCCTTCAATATTGACGATGATCGTCTTGAATCTCTCGCTGGCGTATCCGTAGCCAATGCCTCGGTGTCGGTGATGGGCATCAAGTTGCAAGCCAATGGTCCCTTGCTGATTACTCATCATGGCCTCAGTGGGCCCGGTATTCTCAAGCTCTCAGCTTGGGGTGCGCGGCACCTGCACCAGCTCAATTATCAATTCACAGTCAGCATCAACTGGTTACCAGATGCCAATGTTGCAGAAACTCTCAATCAAGAACGTAGCCATCATGGCAAACGCAAGGTATGCGGCAGAGCTCCCTTTGAGCATTTCCCGAAGCGTCTCTGGAAGCGCCTCTGTGTAGCCTCTGGCATAGCTGATGACTGCATCTGGTCACAACTCAGCAAGGAGAATATTCGACGCCTCAGCCAAGAGCTGGTCGGCGGTCAGTTTGAGGTTTCAGGAAAAAGCATCAACAAGGACGAGTTTGTTACCTGCGGCGGCGTGAAAATCAATGACGTCAATATGACGACCCTGCAGAGCAAAATCACCCCGGGCCTCTACTTTGCCGGTGAAGTTCTCGATATTGATGGCATTACTGGTGGCTTCAACTTCCAAAATGCTTGGACAACAGGGCATCTCGCCGGCACTGCAGCCGCAGAAAAAACGCAGGGTCAGCATTAGCATCAAACAGCAAGCTAGCTTGATCTCTAGATTTTCCCGTTTGCATCCAATAGAAATACTGCCTAAGTTAACATGTTGATTATGTATTACCCGTAGATTTTTGGGTAAGCAATTATCTCTTCAACCTAAACCAACAACAATAAACATGAAAACTATTCAAAAACTAATGGCACTTGGTGCCCTAGCAGCGCTTCCTATTGGCACTGTAGCAGCAGTAGAGCTGTCCACTAACATACCTCATGAAGTCAAAGCCGAAGATGAGGAAACAAAAACGGTAAATCTTAAAATCACAGGCATGACCTGAGGCGTGGGTTGCGTTAATAAAGTGCGGTCCGCACTTGAAGGGGTTGAAGGCGTTTCTAAAGCCGCAGTGAGCATGCCTGACTCAGCGGTAGTCACCGCTAAAAGCAGTGTTTCTGATAAGGCCTTGATCAAAGCCGTCAAGGATGCTGGCTTCGGTGCCTCGGTCGCCAAGTAGTCATTGAAGATCAACAACAAACATGAAGGCACGGCAATGGCCGTGCCTTTTTGTGCGCGGTAACTCGCCGCTTAACTACTGTAAAAATGATGGCACCCGTGGGTCACATAAATCCGCTACAGCCAGATCCGCGCCAAAACCTTCAAGCTCCGCTAACGAAAATCGCCCCGTTGCGACGGCCAGAGTTGCCGCCCCCATCGCCTGACCGCAGGCAATATCTTTAGGCGTATCGCCAATCACCACCGACTGCTCTGCTTGAAAGGCAATTCCATGCTTGGAACGAGCACGCTCGAGCGCCACCGGCCCCAGCTGATTTCGATCGTGATGGTCATCTCCATAGGCACCAACCTCGATCGAGAAATATCCATCCAGGCCATAGTGGTCGATTTTCGCCTTGGCACCATGTGCAATATTACCAGTCAGTAATCCTAAAATGGCGTCAGAGTCCACAATATCATCCAGAAGCGAGGTAACTCCTGGAAGCACTTTCCCCTCAAACGATGCCAAGTTAGGTGAGAGCTTTTGTAAATAAACTCGGTAGAAATCCTCGAGCCCTATATCGCTCTCAAAATGCTCAAGCATACCACGGACAATTCCCCAGTCCGTGCTTCCTGCCAAGTCAAGCTCAGGACCTTCCGCCCCAAACAACTCACAGGCTGTCTGCTTTAATGCCGCCATCCCTGCACCCCCAGTATCAATCAGGGTGCAATCGATATCAAAAAGGAGAAGACGCGACACAGTGTCAGCAAATAAATCTTAGCAGGAAATAATCAGACTACTCCTCACCTTCGGGTGCGGCAGAGTCATCTTCGTCAAACTCAATATCCTCATCGCCCTCATCATCAGGATCAACAAGGTTACCGTGGCTGAGGTAGAACTTACGCTTGCGCTGCTCCTTGGGCAGTGGCGAAAGCATCATGTTCACAGCACGTCCAGCAAGGCGAGCCTGCTGATCGACATTGGCTATTTCTTTGAGATCTAGCGCCACTTTTTGCAGCACCTCAAATCCGATTTCACGGTGAGCATTCTCACGACCACGGAACTGAAGACGAACGCGAACCTTATTGCCCTCATCGAGGAACTGCTCAGCGCGAGCAAGCTTGATGTTGTAATCGTGTGTATCCGTACCAACGCGGAGCTTGATCTCCTTGATCTTATTGACGGTTTTAGGCGACTTCTTTTTCAGCTTAGCCTGTTCGTATTTGTATTTTCCGTAGTTACAAACACGACATACTGGCGGGCTAGCGTTTGGTGCAACCTCCACAAGATCCATACCGACGGCTTTCGCCTTTTCCACGGCTTCACGCGAACTCATTACTCCGAGTTGCTGATCTTCATATACTACACGCACTTTGGGTGCACGGATACGTTCGTTGACACGTGTCATGTCACGACGTGGACGGAATGGTTTTTTCTTAGACTTAGCTATGGTGTTCTCCTTTGGTTAGTTAGGGATTTTAGTATGGGGTGGCAGTACCGAAATAATACTTACCGAGACTCACGTTATTGGAACGTGTGGTAGTCAAAAATATGCCGAAAAAATAATCCATGCGGCAGGGCAATCAACGTATGACCAATCTCATCGTCATACTAAAGTGACCGACTGGCAATTTCCGTTTGGATGTTTGAAACAAATTCATTAAGTGGCATGGAACCAAGATCATCCCGATCTCGGTGCCTCACAGAGACGGTGCCGCTTTCAGCTTCCCGCGCTCCGATGACCAGCATATAAGGCACACGATCCAATCTTGCAAGACGAATCTTAGCCCCAACCTTGTCAGCATTGCGATCACATGAAACCCTAACTCCAGCATCAGCAAGCAATTTGAGCGCTTCATCAGCTGCCTCATTGAATTTTTCAGAAATAGGTAATACGCGAACCTGCTCAGGCGCAAGCCAGGTTGGAAACTTGCCTTCGAAGTGTTCAATGAGAAGACCAACAAACCTCTCCAACGAACCAAACGGAGCTCGATGAATCATCACTGGACGGTGCGGCTTGTTGTCAGATCCAATATAAGTCAGGTCAAAACGCTCGGGCAGGTTGTAGTCGACCTGAACCGTGCCCAGCTGCCAATCACGACCGATCACATCCTTGACCACAAAATCGATTTTCGGCCCATAGAAGGCCGCTTCACCCTCTTCCTCGATGTAGTCCACGCCAAGTGTTTGCACAGCCTGACGCAGGGCAGCCTCGGCCTTGTCCCAGTTGGCAGCATCACCCACGTATTTATCACTATCGGGATCACGCAGAGAAAGACGCACGCTGTAATCCTCCATACCAAGGGTCTGCAGCACCGTTTTCACCAAACCCAAACAGTCCTGCACTTCCTCCGCCACCTGATCCGGTGTACAGAATAGATGGGCGTCGTCCTGAGTGAATCCACGCACACGGGTCATACCGCCAAGCTCGCCGCTCTGCTCCCAGCGATAGACGGTGCCAAACTCGGCAAGTCTCACAGGAAGGTCACGATAGCTGTGATGATCACTGGCAAAAATCTTGATGTGGTGCGGGCAGTTCATCGGACGCAGCATATAACCTTCGATCGTGCCTGTATTCAGGCCGTTGGTCAACGTCGCGCATGTTGCTCCTTCGTCAGAAAGTTTAGCCAGTGCATCACGCTCAGGAATCGCAGCAAACTGGCTATCCTGATAATAAGGGAAATGGCCACTGGTACGGTAAAGATCGAGTTTGCCAATATGTGGGGTAAAGACCTGCGAGTAACCCTGCTTGTCGAGTTGCTCGGTGATGAAGTCCTGCAGCGCACGACGTAGTAGCCCACCCTTTGGTTTCCAGAGAATGAGTCCCTGGCCAACAGCTTCATCAATGTGGAAAATACCAAGCTCCTTACCGAGCTTACGATGGTCACGCTTTTTCGCCTCTTCCAGCTTCTCCAAATGCTCAGTGAGCATGGTCTTATTCTTGAAACAAGTGCCGTAAATCCGTTGCAGCTGAGGGCGTGTGTTGTCTCCCTTATAAAAGGCACTTGCCACACTCATTACCTTAAAGGCCTTGCAGTTGCCTGTGCGTCCAACATGCGGACCGGCACAGAGATCCCAAAACTCACCATTCTTGAAGATGGAAATCTCCTCGTCCTCAGGAATGTCATTGAGTAAATCAACCTTGAACTGGCTCACCGCGTCACGCTCAGAGAGGGCCCCCAGCCTACCGCTCTTCGCCATCGCCATTGCCTCATCGCGAGAAACAACCATTTTTTCAAATGTCTGATTTTCCTTCACCACCTTCTTCATTTCCGCCTCAATTTTCTCAAAGTCATCAGGCGTAATCGAGTGATCAAGGTCGATGTCGTAGTAAAAACCGCTATTTTGGCCAGATGTTGAGCACCGCGGTAGCTAACACGTGCGCGCATGAGTGCCGGAGGCGTTCCAGGTCGGACATTTGGTGACGCTGCTCGAGCGTCTTGCGTTCTTTTTCATCGGCCATGACGAGAGTGAAAAAGCCACTACCCGCAACGATTTGCAAGCTTTTACAGCCAAGTAAGACCGGTATTTCAGAGCCAACTGAGCCTAAGGAGTTCATTTTCCTCAACACCAATAAGCGGATTATCCACGCACAACACGGAGAAATCCGCAACCATGACTCCAACTAGGCCCCCAACTCAGAAGGAGATTTTCATGTTGGCCATCAAACAAGAAGTAACGGGATCTTTCCTATTGATTACTGACAACATACAAACCCTCAAGAGGACCTCATATAATGGGGACTAAGGCACCCGTGGAAACTTAGAAAAATCAGGATCACGTTTTTCGAGAAATGCATTTTTCCCCTCCTTGCCCTCCTCACTCATGTAATAGAGCATCGTTGCATTACCTGCGAGATCGAGTAAGCCCATTTGCCCATCACAATCAGCATTGAGAGCTGCTTTCAAGCAGCGCAAGGCTAAGGGTGAGTGCTGCAGCATTTCACGACACCACTGGATCGTTTCCGTTTCTAAATCAGCAAGTGGCACTACGGTGTTCACCAGTCCCATATCGAGTGCTTGTTGAGCATCATACTGCCGGCAAAGATACCAGATTTCGCGCGCCTTTTTCTGACCCACGATTCGAGCCAGATAACTGGAACCTAAACCACCGTCAAAGGATCCGACCTTAGGCCCTGTCTGACCAAAGATGGCGTTGTCGGCCGCGATACTGAGGTCACAAACAACTTGTAGCACATGGCCACCGCCGATGGCATAACCAGCCACCATCGCTACCACAGGCTTCGGTAAATTACGAATCTTGCGCTGCACATCGAGAATGTTAAGACGCGGCACGCCATCACCACCAATATAGCCGGCATGACCTCTGACCTTCTGATCCCCTCCTGAACAAAACGCCTTGTCCCCAGCACCTGTCAGAATAATCACCCCTACACCCGGATCCTCATGGGCAAGATCGAGAGACGTGAGCAACTCTTTTGTTGTCTCAGGCCGGAAGGCATTCCTAACTTCAGGGCGGTTGATGGTGATCTTAGCGATCTGCCCGTCCTCGCTTTTTTCATACAATACGTCCTCAAAGTCGTGCGCTGATTTCCACATGGCTGAAGTCTTAGGTCTTACGTTTTAAGTTTCAAGTGCATTGCCAAGAAATTCTGCACATGCACCTTGAAAAGCATCCGGCTGCTCCCATGGCACACGGTGACCACATCCGGGTATAACCTCGTGCTTGCCATACTGTAATTGTGGCACAGACAGCTCTGCCAACTGAGTGAATTTAGCATCACGCTCACCCGTCAGCCAGAGAGTGGGGCACGTGATCCTAGCAAGATCAGCGGTAAGATCACCCTGAGTGCCCAGCGACCAATCAACAAAAGACCTGGCTACCGAGACACGGCGCTCTTTGAGCTTGATGCGATCTGGCATCTCCAGCCCTCCACCCAGCACACCTTGCGCATTCCATTTCGCTATAAAATCAGCCCAATCACCCTTCAAGGCTAGTGCTGACCATTCGGCATCTTTTTCACGCCGTTCGACCCTGTCACTTTCATTCTTAAGGCCAGGATGAGCAGAAATAATAACCGCAGATTTCCAGAGCCCTGGCTGATTTAACATGGCATGCAAGGCAAGCCGACCACCCATTGAATAACCAATCAATGTCGGCTCTGGGTCAATCCGCTTGATCTCCTCGGCAAGCGCTCGCCCACATTCATCAAGCGACATCGGACAACAATCCAGAAATCGCCATAAGTCCAGACGGCGCACCCCACCAAGGTGAGATGGCATAGCAGCGGCGAATTGACGCCAGTCTGCCGCCATACCGACGGCCCCGTGCAGAGCCCAAATCATAGCATTTCAGTGACTCATTAAAGCGACTTCAGACAAGCTTGAATCGCTTCAAAGTCGGGAAGATCTCCTGGGCTATCATTCACTTCAGCGTATCGAACGACACCATCTTGATCGACCACAAATGCGGAACGCTTGGGAACGCCACCCATGATCAGGTTTTTCTCAGGAAGGAAGGACTCATAAGCAACTCCATACGCTTCGGCAGCAGCATGCTCGTAGTCGCTAAGCAAGGTGATCCCTATGCCCTCTTTGTCTGCCCACGCCTGCTGCGCAAATGGATTGTCTCCTGAAATGCCGACCACCTGTGCATTCAAATCATTATAGACTGAAAGTTCACTCGTGATTGAGCAAAACTCCTCCGTGCAAACACCAGTAAATGCCATCGGCACGAACAAGAGGACTGTCGTCGATTTAGCAGTAAGGTCTGCAAGTTGAACTGTTTGGGGACCCTCCTCAGTGAGGGTAACGAGATTGAATTCGGGAGCTTTGTCTCCTACTTGAATGTTCATAATGATATGTATGTTAGGTTTGGGGAAGGTATCGAATGAGTATCGAATAAATAATGGTTACCATAGCCAGCTGGCAATGATGAGAGCTCAGCGCAACCGGTGGTGACCGTGGCGAGGATCAATCAAATCCATACACAGGTCGAGCATCTTTTGTCTCATCACCACTCTTCTAAGTTGACGCACAAACAGGAGCCAGAACTCTTCGAGCTAAGCACCAACCGGCCAAGGCACCACCAAGGTGACAGGCATGGCTAATTTCAAAGAGCGCAGCTCCACCCCAAGCGACCACCTGCTCACCAAGCGAGGATAATACGGGCAAGCTGAGACTCGGATGCATCAGCCACAATAATGCCTCCCCGATGACGATACCCAGCCCTAGATTCTTGCCGCTTACGGGTATAAATCCCATGCGCGTGTGAGGTGATAGCGTGGTCAAAGCCAGCAACAAGGCGAAGCACGCGCCAGAAATACCCACCAGATAACTATCTCCATATCCGGTCACCCGCAACAAGCTCGATAGCAAATGCAATAAACCTCCCACTAATACCCCTGCCACAATGATCTCCAGAGATTTTCGCTGCCCCAGCATTTGCACTACCCTGCCGCCCGCGAACCATAGAATGAAGAGATTGATGAGTAGGTGAAACCAGTCGCCGTGCAGCAAGGCATAGCTCAGCAGCTGCCATACTTTGCCATGGGAAATACCATCCCATGACAGCCCAAAGTTTTCATAATACCAAAACACCTTGGGTAATCCACCCGCAAACATCAACATGAGCTGAAGCAAAAGCAGAACCAGCATCAAAGCCGTGACGACATTCCATTGGTAAAATGGTTTCGTCTTGCTGTGCGGTTTCGTCTTGCTGTGCGGTTTCGTTTTGCTGTGCGGTTTCGTTTTGCGATGTCTGCGAGGGGGCATTGATTACAAAATAGCCTCCCGAGACTCAAAGACACGAAAATTCCGATTAGCTCTAATCATCTATGTAAGCACTGAAACGTCCTAGGCCAGTAGTTTACCTCACCCAAATATCCGCTATTTCACGAGCAGCAGCCCTATTGCTTTTAAGCTTCTATCTAGCCCTGGGCTCAGCCTTCACACGGGAATCTGCACCCGCACTGGTCACAAAGGGACCGCCTTCCATGGGCGCTACTCCGGTGCTAGCAACATCGGGCATCTCACTTGGCTTACCCGCTAAAGGAAATTCCTTGCGCAATGGAAAGTAAGGATAGCCCTCCCACATGAGAATACGACGCAAGTCAGGATGACCTGCAAACTTAATACCCATCATGTCATAGATCTCACGCTCATGCCAATCAGCCGTAGCCCATATGTCACTGACGGTTGGAACCTCTACAGCATCAGCCACAGCGGCTTTGACGCGCAGATGCACAGAGTCGTTGAGTGTAGCAAGCTCATACACCATCTCAAAACGGGGCTCGCTTCCCATATTGTCGACACTCGAGATATCGATAAGAAAATTCAGACCGAGCTCTTTAAAGCAGAACTCCATCACCGACCTCAGGTCATCGAGAGCGACGGTTACGGTGTGTTCAGCACGAAACTCATGGGACGTGGAAGACGGGAATTTTTCCAGAACTTGCTGGGCTACTTCTTGGGCATTCATCGACGTTAAAAATTATTTGGCAACAGAAGGATCAGCTTTCAGGTCACGAACGGATTCTTCCCCGTCAATTTTACGCTGTAGCTTCATCAGGCCTTCAATAAGGGCTTCGGGACGGGGGGGACAACCTGAGATATAGACATCTACCGGTAACAACTGATCAATACCCTGAAGCACTGCGTAGCTGCGATACATGCCACCACTGGATGCACAAGCCCCCATGGCAATACACCACTTGGGATCGGGCATCTGATCCCATACACGTTTGACCGCAAGGGCCATCTTGTAAGTAACTGTGCCTGCGACAATCATGACATCACTCTGACGTGGCGAAAAGCGCATCACTTCAGAGCCAAAACGGGAAATATCAAAGCGTGAAGAAGCCGTCGCCATGAGCTCAATGGCGCAGCATGCAAGCCCCATAGGCATCGGCCACAAGGAATTTTTCCTCATCCAGTTAATCGCTGCATCCACCCGAGTGAATACGACGTTTCCTTCTACCTTCGAGTCATAGGCCGCGTGGGCAAGAGCCAATTGAGCTGCCTCGGGAGAGTCTTGTCCAAGGATGGGGTCTAAAACTGAATCCTGAGAGTCAACTGGGGGTATAATGTTAGCGGGTGTTGTCATGGTAGTTGTTACTAAATGAGTAGATAGTGACCTGCGGCCACACCCTAGCTTGAGAAAAGATCATCACAAGCCCATTTTGCAGGCAATTTTCGATGTGATCTTACTGCCTCAGTAACCGCGACAGCATCGAGTAAAAAAGATGACTACCGCTAAGAAGGCCGCGTTTCAACCTTTGGTAAAAGCTTATTTTTTTGAACTTTACGCTTACTTCACAAGCTTCTCTTGTCTATAAATCATGGACTGATTTAGATGGACCGACTGTGTTTACAATCTCACAGGCGATTTGCGCCTAGAAAGATAGCCCATATCCTGCAAGTAGGCCTACTTGCATTTTGCGCGCTGTCCCCCACCCCCTGTGCCTCTGCCGAGGATTCGGTAGTCCAGAAAGAGCTCAACCGCAGAGTCGAAAACGCCCGCAAAGCCTACGACCTTCTGGCGACTGGTGACACGGCATACCAAAAAGCCGATTACGAAATAGCCGCCAAAGATTATGCCCGGGCGTTCTCCTTACTTCCGGGAGGCTCACTCAGCCGGGAGCTCCGCTCAGCTGCTGCCGAGCGTTATGCTAAAGCCACGACAGAACATTGCCGCGGCCTTGCCAAAACAGGCAGATACGATGAGGCCCGCGATCTTTTGGATAAGGTGCTCAAACCCGAAATATCCCCGGCCCATGAGGAGGCGCTCAAACTCAGACGACAAATCGACGATCCTATTCGACACAACCCCGCCCTCACCCAAGGTCACGTTGATGATGTAGTGGAAGTTCGCCGTTTATTGAGTCAGGCAGAGGGTCAGTATCAAATCGGGCAGTATGATGCTGCCCACCTAACTTACCAATCCGTGCTTCGCATCGATCCATTTAACAAAGCCGCTCGGCGAGGTATGGAACGCATTAGCGTGATTAAATCTGACTATTATCGGGCCGCCAGAGATCAAGCCAGGGCATCGATGTTAGCTGAAGTGGACAAAAATTGGAATCTCTACGTGCCAGCCGCCGAAAGCGGCCCTCCAACCATTTCCCTCGATGAATCATCCGTGACCACCACTGACCTGAGGAATAAACTCGCCGGTATCATTGTCGATAACACCGATATGATAGACCTGAGTCTTCAAGATGCGCTCGACTTTGTGCGAATACAAAGCCGAGAAGGAGATGCCCCAGACCCATCAGGCAATCAAGCCGGCATCAACATTTTACTCAACCTCGGCGATCCATCATCTGCTGCCGCCCAAAATATCTCACTCAATCGAGTCAACATCAACGCTCAGAACCTGCCCCTTTCCAAACTTCTTGATTACATTACCGAGCAAACAAGAACTCAATGGAAAGTCGATGGTGTGAGCGTTCTGGTAGGCCCAATCGGCTCACTAAGTGAAGGTCTTATTTTCCGGACATTTCGTGTGCCGCCGAATTTCCTTCAGGCTGCGACTGCCAGTAGTGATCAACTCAGCGACGACCCCTTTGGCAGCGACGACGACCAAGAGGGCAAATTGCCAGCACGCGCGAACATCACGGATTTCTTGAAGCAAAACGGCATCAGCTTTCCTGAAGGTGCCTCTGCATCATATTCAGCTTCAGACAACACTCTGATGGTTCGCAACAGCCCTCAAAATATTGATCTTGTGGATCAACTCGTATCCATTGTGACCAGCGAGGAGCCTGTGATGGTTATTATAAGAACGTCCATCATTCGTGTGAGTGAGGAAAAGGTTAAAGAACTTGGCTTTGATTGGGCCATTACACCTCTGGACCTAAGCGGCGGCCTCATTCTCGGCGGTGGCAGCGTGGGCAACGGTGGGCCTCTAACTGCTCTCGGCGGTAATCCCATCACATCTGGTAACAGGAGCGGTAACAGTGCCATTGTTCCAGATGCCATTGATAGCTTCATTAATGACACAGCAGGCATCTCTACCGATAGCACTCAACGGGCACCTGGCATCCTCAGTGTTTCAGCAATTACCAACGGCATGGTCATCAACATGATGATGCGCGGACTCGACCAGAGCAAAGCCGCCGACATCATGGTCAAGCCATCTACCATCACACGCAGCGGCGAACGCTCCAAAATAGAGATCATCCGTGAATTCATCTATCCTACAGAATATGAACCACCCGAGCTACCTCAGTCGGTTGGCACAACAAGTTCAAGCAGCGAGGACGGAGGCTCGGTGGAAATTTTTCCTGTCACGCCGGCAACCCCTACAGGATTTGAAACACGCGATACTGGCATCACCTTGGAAGTTGAACCCGTTGTCGGCCCGAACAAAAAATACATTGAGCTCTCTCTACGCCCAGAATTAGTCGAGTTTGAGGGCTTTGTGAATTACGGATCGCCCATTGCCACCCTTACCGAAAGCGGCTTAGGAGGCACTGATAGCATAGAAATAACTAAGAACAACATTCTGATGCCAATTTTCAAAACCATACGCATGCCGAATGCAGCGCTGACGATTCAGGACGGGGCAACCGTGGTTCTTGGAGGTCTGATTACGAGCAAGAAAATCAAGGTTGAGGATAAAACCCCTATACTTGGAGATATCCCTTTTGCTGGCAGACTTTTCCGCTCCGAGGCCAGCCAAACTATCCGGGAAGCCATCATCATCACCGTGAACGCCGAACTTGTCGACCCCACTGGCCAACCTTGGAGAGATCGCTAGCCCATCGGGTGATCAAATAAAGCGCCCTTAAAAAATCCCGAAAACTCATTCACGCCACAAGCAGTAAGAAGTTATATGGAACCTAAAACCGATAGATCGAGCAATGATCATGACCATTATTCGGTCGACGAAATGATGGCTCGGCTCAAGCGTCATAACCGAGACAAAGAGCAACAAGATAAAATCAAAGATGGCGAACTCGTCACGCGTCCTGACGGCTCTCAAGTCATCAAGGTTAAAAAGCGCAGAAGGCGCTCAAAACAGCCCTCCAAAAAAACCAATCCTAAATTAAAATGGGCAATTATCGGAACTGCGTCAGCCCTAGCAATGGCACTTGTTGCCTTCACCATCTTTATTATAGCCAAGTACAACGGTACATCTTTCAAAGAGAAAACCGAAATCTCGATCTCTAAGCTTGTTGCTGCCGATTTAACAAAACTCGAACAGCTACGCGTCACGCCCTTATCGGCAGCAGCATCTAAAGCTACAATCAGCTGGGACAAAGAAAGCTTTTTTCAATCTGCTAAATTTTCAGCCATCAAAGCTGACCTTAAAGTCACCAGCTTTTTGTCACGCGCTTGGAATGGGGAAGAGATCTTAGCCGATAGCGGAACGATCCAACTGCAGCTACCAGAGCAAAACAGAGCCGAGAGCATCGATTCCATCAAACTAGACCTGCTTTTCGGAGATAGCGAAGGGGCACCTTCTGTAAAAGGAGTGCATGCATCACTGCAGCAACTACCTGATAGTCATTACCAAGTGGTATTTAACAATGGCACCATCGACATCCCCAACTGGCCCAAGCTCGAAGTATCATCAGGAATCCTGACACTCAAATCCTCAAATGCTGAAATAGAGGCGCGCCTTGGAGCCAGCGGCAACAAGGGAGAATTACTCATCAAAGGAATTATCTACAAAGACAAGGACCAGCCTGTTTTGTTAGACGTCAAATCCATTAACTACCCAATAGAAGATGTGTTGGGTGAAGATTTCGGCCGCATCATCGAAGGCTACATCCACAGCGATATGGGCGCCCTTTCATACAACCCCAAACAAGATGATTTCAATGCGCTGAGCTTTATCATGCCATTCAACTCGAATCAGTTGAATATCAGCGAGCTGCCGATGCTTAATGACCTGAGAGATCTGACTGGTAAATCTCAATACCTTCATCCCTCATTTACACATTGCAGAGGCACGATCATGCGTAACCTCAACGTTAGCATCGAAGGCAACATCTCGGTAAATGCTCAAGGTCAGCTCTCAGGGGAATTAAAGGTAGGTATTCCATCGAGGCTTTTTGACAGTAAAACACCGGCACCGAAAATATTCTCCGCTCCAAAAGACGGGAATATTTACGTCAAAGTAACGCTCGGGGGTACCGTTCACAGCCCATATGATGACTTCAATGCACGCCTCAAATCAAGTAGTGCAGACATCATTCAAAAAACCCCAGTGTTTGAAGATCAGGTTGAAACCCTACCCGTAACCCCTCTTGAAAAATCGGAGCAAAAAGAGAAAGCATTTGAAGCACTGACAAAGTAGTCCCCCATTGCCCTCGTTAAGCTCCCAAACGTTAACGCCACTTTATTGACATCAAGATCGTCATCAACAGATATCATTCAGCTTCGATGAGGTTATTATCAGCCCTCGCTATCATTGCGATAACAGCAACCGCAGCCAGTCATGCGGATGATCAAAAAATCGCCGCTGCTGAGAAAGAAAAACAGGCCCGTGCAGCATTGCTTTATCTTCAGCTCGTCTCGAATGGGGAGCTGAAAATTGACGATCATACTGCAATATCAAAACACTGCAGTCCCAAAAGGCGCAGCGAACTGGAGACACAAATCAAACGGTCAAGGGAGAGCCGTTTTAAGGTAAATGACACCCTAAGTATCGAGGCCCAAATAACGGACTCTACTTTTGCCGCTGTGCTAGTCCGAGCAGAAAATGTCATTAATCCACTCGATACGCGCATTCACCCTGTGGCACTTCTTAAAAAAAATAAGCTCTGGATACCTGCGCCACTTCTTGGGTCATTTTCCAACACTGGCTATGGTTATGATCAAAAATCTGAACAGTCAGCGCAAGCATTAGAAACCTGGATGGCGAAACAAAAGATACTACACGAATCACAGTATCGGCAAAAGGCACTGCCCATCATCAAATCCAAGCTCACCAACATTGAGCAAGAAGCAGGGTTTGATAAAATGACAGCAGAACAAGCCACCTCGTATTTCTTAGAACAATGCCGAAGCAAAAACGCTCTAGGTGTCCTTGCCAGTATTGGCCAAGCTTCAGAAAAAGAACCACGAAAGTTAAGCGAATCGATCGACCTTATCTCTAAAACCTTGAAACTGGAGGCCACGTCTAAAAGTAATTGGCACTATTTCACCAGCTCTTCATACTTCACCCAAGTGATTGAAGCTGCCGACAATTCAGGAAAGGTTCTGGTCGGGTGCTTCGATCCGGAAAAGTCCAATTCCTCTAATGCAGAAGCTGCATGCAAGATATTCACCTTTCAAACAGAAAAACGTGACGGGAAAATATTTGTTCAACTCCCCTCCATGCTTAACAGCTTGAAAATACCCGCAGAGAGAAATGCTGGGGCTCTGGGCGAGCACCGTGAATTAAGAAAAAAATTCATAACTGTTATTTTGCAAAAGAAGACAGCGAGCAAACATGAAACGACGGAGCGACTACTCAGTGATTTTATCCATGCCATCAAACAACAAGACTTCACCCAGTTTATGCGGCTAAGCACTTTTAATAATGCTTACTTCGGAAACACCAAAAATCATCACTCTATCGTAACTCAAATCGCAAAATACTGGTGCAGCATACCTAAACAGAAAAAAACCAGCCACCTTGTATCTGAAATTGTCCTCAAGGGTAAATTGGCATTAGCCATGCTTGAGTGCAGCCAAGATGGCGCCAGCACCAATCCTCAAGTCGAGGAAATCTGGATGCTAAAAGATCAGGACGGCTGGCACATCACCGAAATCGACATGATCCGAAAAATTCTTGTGGATAGCGGCAAAAATGAAGATGCAACAAAAATCAATAACCTATTAACTGATCTCCGCCAACAAATTCAGCAGCAATCACTCGAAAGGACCTTTGCCCAAACCGCTCGCATCACTTTACCAATAAGTCTAAATGCCGTAACAGAAAATGCTGCAATAACGTGTGTCCATGACTATCGTGCGCAACTTCACCGTGGTGATATAAAAGACAGCCTATCTCAATGCGCCATGCTGGAGGGCACTGACAAAAATACGCTAATGAAAAATATGCAGCGTTTAATCCGAGGAGCTCAAGAACAGGGGCGGGATGCCCACATCCTTGGCACATCAGTAAATGCCGGCTGGGTTGGTGTTTCGGTAAGGACGAAGTCTAAGGTTTCAGAACTGTATGACTACCCTCTTTATCTTATCACAAACACAACTAAAGGACCCCGTATCTTCATCAACCTTGATCTCCGCTACCCTCGTAATAGCGGCAGAAAACACCTTAATGAAAAGAGCTGGGAACAATTAGATCAAGATGCCCCCCGTAATTCACTGAGATTTCTCAAAGCAATTTTCAAAGAACACATCAAGCGCTGCGAGGAGGACATCACCGCAGCGCAGAAATAAGCACCCAACCATATCCCAACAGGAATCAACCAACCATATAACAAGCCTGCATGAAACATCTCGATATAGCTCAACGCCTCGAACAATCCGTCATTAGCATTATTAAGGGACATGAAAAAAACATACGCAACATTCTGGCCTGCATGATCTCGGGGGGACATGTTTTACTTGAAGACAATCCAGGAACCGGCAAAACAACCCTCGCCAAAACAATCGCCAAATCAATTGATGGCGCTCATTTCAGCCGCATTCAATTCACCCCCGATTTATTACCCTCTGACATTTTAGGGGTATCTATTCTCAACCAAAAAACCAGCGAGTTTAATTTTCATCCAGGACCTATTTTTACCGATATTCTATTAGCTGATGAAATCAACCGAGCATCCCCGAGGACACAAAGCGCTCTTTTAGAATCCATGGCAGAGCGCCAGGCAACAATTGAAGGGAAATGCCACCATATTGACGGGATTTTCTTTGTCATAGCCACGCAAAACTCCGTTGAATTTCGAGGAACTTACCCACTTCCAGAAGCTCAGATGGATCGCTTTACCATGCAGTGTTCACTGGGATATATCAGTCCAGAAGAGGAATCCTCTATTCTTGCCTCCCAGAATAGTGGCCACCCACTTGATGATCTCGTGCCATCGGTAACCTTCGATGAGGTGCTAAGCCTCACGGCTGCCGTCGCCGATATACGTGTGAGTGATGAGCTAAGAGACTATATTGTGGCCCTGACGAGTGCCACTCGTAACATCGAGGATGTCCAACTCTCTGCTAGTCCGCGTGCATCACTGGCACTGATGAAAGTCTCTCAAGCGCTATCACTTTTTGAAGGCAGGGACTATGTCACTCCTGAAACGATTCAACAACTTGCACCCGACATTATCGCTCACCGCTTGGTTGTCTCCCCTGAAGCTAAGTTTAACGGTCTTACTGGTCGCGCCATTGTTGAGAACATCCTCGAGCAGACTCCAGCACCCGTCTAATTCATCACTATTATCATGGCGGCACGCGGACCATCCCCCCTTTTTTCCAGACTGATCCACAGGATCTACTTCAACAACTCCGCGGTTGCTCATTTTTTCAGCCAGAGAGCACGACCAGCTGGCATCTTACTCATTCTGCTCATCCCGATTTCATGGACATTAATGCCTATGTATAGCTTGGGACCCGTCTACCAATTACGGGGCATGATTTTTGCCATGCTCACTATCAGCATTCTGTGGCTCCTATTTCGTAAAGCCAAGGTAACTGCAACGAGAAGATTACCGCGATTAGCCACTGCTGGTGAGCCATTGCAATATCATATTATCATTCACAACACGGGGAAAAGGACCGTCTCGGGGGCCAACTTTCTCGAAATGGTTCCGGACAACCGCCCCAGCCAAGAACTCTTCACCAACTCACGCGAACCCGGTGAAGAACATCGAAATATCTTTGATCGCACTTTTTGCTTCTATCGATGGGAATGGCTACAAAAGAGCCTCACCCTTTTCACCAGCAAGCCCTCTTCCTTTATTCGCCCATTAGCCCCTGGGGAGGACACAAAGGTCCCTCTAACCATTGTGCCCAAAAAACGCGGTATAATCACCCTCAGAGATCTTCGTATTTTCCTGCCAGACCCCCTTGGCATCTTTCAGCGATGCAGCAGCGCTCATTCAAGCGAGGATAAACTCATCGTTCTTCCGCACCGCTATCGCATACCCCAGCTCAACCTCCCCGGTAGCGCCCGCTTCCAACTTGGCGGCGAGGCCTTATCTAATACCATTGGCCAATCGGGAGATTTTACCAGTGTCCGTGAGTATCGCCCGGGAGATCCACTTCGGCATATTCACTGGAAAAGCTGGGCCCGCACAGGTAAGCCGATCGTCAAAGAATATGAGGATGTTTTTTTTCCTCGATATGGACTCATCCTCGATACCTTTGCCTCGGCCGAGCAGGCAGATTTATTTGAAGAAGCCATTTCAGTAGCTGCATCATTTGCGGTAAGCATTGACACTCGGGAGTCGCTCTTGGACTTGATGTTCATCCATGACGAGGCCTTCGTATTCAGCTCCGGACGTGGCGAGGATCGGGTAGACAGCATACTCGAAGTACTCGCTGGCGTAAATTCAGAGCCAAGAGCTGACTTTGATGCTTTACAGAAACTCGTGTTACAATACCGCGATGAATTAACTGCCTCTATTTGCATTTTCACTGGATGGTGTAAACAACGACGTGACACGGTAGAGCGCCTTCAACGCTCCGGCATGGAGCTCAAGGTATTCTCTATTTGCCACAGCTTGGAAGAAGCAGATCAACTTCAACAGCTTTTCCCCTCACCCATTCCCGTTCATTGGCTACGTGCTAATCACGTGGAGGCTGACCTGTCCACGAAGGTCTCTTAATTTAGCTCGTATATGTCTACATCACCTCCAAAATTACTTGTTGGTTTAGCTCTACTTTATTGGGGCTATCTCACCGGTCATTTAGCTGCAGCAATCCCTGCAGCCTTGCTGCTGGAGTCGAGGTCAATTCTCAACATACGGTGGGATTTTAAATATGAATCCTACATCAAGGCGTGGCACCTATGTATTCTTTGTGGCGTGCTCATAGCCATGATCTCTTGGATCGACGGCATGCGCATAGGGAGCATTCACACCCTCTTTGTATGGGCCCCTTTTGTGTTCTTACCTATGGAGCTAGCTCAGCGCTTTGGAAAAGCTGAAAATATCCCCCTCAGCACCTTCTCTTTTTTTGCGAGAAGGAAAATGCTTCAAGATATCAAAGAAGGCCGTAAAATCACACCTCGATTATTCAATACCGGCTACCCCTACATTAGCATCATCATACTCTCTACGGCCAAGGCCAGCCGACACGATTTATACCACTATATTGGCCTATCCATCTTGATCGGGCTATGCCTCTACGCATACACCAAAAATAACGGCCGTAGGTCACTAGCATGGGCCTGTGCATTCATACTCCTACTTAGCTTATCGTGGGTTGGCCAATGGAGCATGTTTAAAATTCTCCGTCACTATAGAGGAGGTGAAAAGCAGGTCATGATCAATCAGACCATGTCAGCAACGGAGACCAGAACCAGTATTGGCAGACTTGGTCGAATCAAACAAAACCCCAATATTGTCTGGCGAATGAAGGTCCACGATGGGCCAAAACCAAGACTACTTCGATCGGCCACGTATAACAGGTATTCTCGAGCTATATGGAATTACTCACACAGAAAATCAAATGATATTGGCAATGACTATGATGAAATGGGATACAGGGGTTCCTCCAGTGCTGCCTCCGTGGAAGGCGCACGAGACATTCGCTGGTTTACCCAAGATACCCCCAATCTCAGCGACATCGCTCCAATCAGCATCATCGGAGAGGTTGACGCCAAGGTAAGGGAGCATCCCTTACCTATTCCTGATAAGTTTGTTGCTATCGGCGACCTCGATAAAGAGGCATCTATTGAGTGCAACACTCTGGGCACCATCCGCATGGCAAACCCCAATTATAACGTGGTTGAATATGCTACTTGGCTAGGGGCTTCCTCCAACACCGAGGAAGCACCCAGAGAGCCACTCGATGCCAACCTGAATTTAGATTTGAGCATTCCAGCTTCTGAGAAAGATTCCATTAATCGCATCTGCACCCAATTAGACTTATACAACCCCAGCCTGAGCACCTCAGACAAAATAAAGAGAATAAAGAACTTCTTCATCGACGATTTCACCTATAGCACGCACCTGACGACCCCACGATTTGACCGCGGCAAACGGCAATCTTCCATCAGCCTCTTTCTAGAAGATTCTCGCACAGGTCACTGTGAATATTTTGCTACAGCTACCACTCTCATCTTGCGAGAAGCTGGCATCCCCGCACGCTACTGCATTGGCTATGCCGTTATTGAACGTGGTGAAGCTGAGGGGGAATGGGTCATGCGTGGCCTGCATGCACATGCCTGGAGCCGCGTATGGCTTGAACCAAATGCCGCCAACCAGATAACTACGGGAAAATGGATTGACGTCGACCTCACCCCTCCATCATGGCAATCCATGGAAGCTGCTATTACCGATGGCTGGAGGCAGCGGCTTGCTGACTGGTGGCAACTCACCCGAGAGGACTTCCTTATATGGCGCACCAAAGAAGCCAATAAAACCAGAGTTTTGTACGTCGTTGCTGCTATCCTCAGTTTAGTTGCTATCTGGGTAAGCTGGCGATTATGGAGCTCTCGCCAGAGAAACACAGACACGCAACACAACCCCTACCAACGACCAAAAAACGCCCCCTATACTCCCCTTCATAAGCTCGAACCTTTGATCGCCAAGAAAATCGGTCGTCGCCCAACAGGCACCCCATTGTGCGAATGGCTGCATGGCTTATTACTAT
>JAACFN010000199.1 GCA_009937455.1 Verrucomicrobiaceae bacterium
CAGGTAGCCGTTGCACCACTGCCTCACACGTGGCACTGGCAATGATCTTATCATCGGCATCTCTGACTTCCCCATAGCTGCGGATGCGGAAGGTATCCGTGCGGGCACTCAAACGTGGTGCGAGCGCTCGGAGAACGTCCGCTTGGCGAATGTCACCCGCGATGCCCTCGGTAGTAAGACGATCACTCAGATCAGCGTCCCCCATAAGAATGGGAACACCATTCCAGCCGGTATCCGCTGGATCTTGTGGCACCAGTCCACCAGCGCTTGTCTTGATACTGCTTGTCGCGGCCAAAGTATCGAGGGCTGACTGTAGTGCTCCTGAGGCGTTGAGAGTGGTATTGCTGCTTACCTGGCGGTTGACAAAGTCAGAAATACTCATGAAAGGTCCACGAGCTTTGACCTGATTGACGATTTCGGTAGCCAAGCTGGTAATTTGAGTGTCCGTAAGTCGAGAAAAGCCATCCCAGCCGGTGTCCGCACCACTATCATTGACGGGTGCCTTCAATCCAGGAAAAGGTGTGCCCGTGCCTGCCTGATCCGTGCCTGCTGTATTGGCCACGGCCATATTCTTGTTGGCTCGCAGTAGAGCTTCCCACGCCTTGACCGAGGTGGAGTTGACATTAAAGGCGCCCTTAACAAGACTGTAAGCGCCCAGCTTTTTGTAGGCGTCGCTTGTCGCAACATCAATCGGAGTGACCTCTGTCACAATCTCTGCCGCCGTTTTACCAGCGGGTATGTAGGGCTCGAGAGCTGGATTGGCTTGGGCCGTATCAGGCTCGACTGTTTGTGTTGGATCACTCGGGTCAATACCGTAAAATCTTTTTAGAGTGCTTGCCAAACCAATCGTATGTGAAGCAGCAGTTGTGCTGTAAACGCCACTTCCGAAGGTAAACTCCGGCGCAATGCCCGAGAGGTAATAACGATCAAAGATCGCATCATTGATCAGCCAGGCGTTATCAGAGGTAGTGACAAGCATGGGTGACATGCCCGTAGTGCCATAGATACTGTTTCCCGGCACAAAAATACTGGCATGGGAATTGCCCACATCTTTGTAGGCAGCCTCAGAGCGTAGGGAGAGGTTGGCATTGGCAAAATCCACTAGTGAGAGGATGGGGGCTGTAGGGATCTCGGCAAAAGGAACCGCTGTTGAACCCCCATTACCATGCATGGTTTCCCCCCAGAAGCCGCGATCGGCTTCCCCCGATGCCGTGGGAAACTGGACTCCCACTTGCTGGATGTAGTCATTGACACTTCCGGGTGTGGAAAGCGAGCTGTAGGCCTCATTGAGCACATTGGTCCGGTGCCCTGCAACGTAGGTGCTGGTCCTGTAGGGATTGAATTGGCTGAACACCTCCACCGCGTTCCGGTTAGGCATCGCAGAGCCATCCACCTTGGTGTAATTAGCCGGCTTTAAAATGTGGGAGTTAATGCCAAAGAAGAACTTGCTGTCTGCTGCCGGTGGGTCTGCCAAAGTAATTTGCGGCCAGAGTGTGTAGGGATAATTTGAGATGTCACCGTTGGCGTCTAGTTGATTTTGTGAGTCTGGGATAAAGTATTCTTTAAAACCCCAATCAATGCGCGAAGCAAAGTTGCCACCAACCTGCTGAACTCGGTCCGCGTAGATATCCCCGTTCTGATGCCAATGCCAGCTCCAGTCCGCTCCGAACATGTCTTTTGGTAAAATGTTTTTATTGTAGGGCATAATTGTTGCCATCCAGTAATGTTCAGCCGAGTTAGTTAGGTTATTACTGGCGTTATGCCGTAAATTAATATCATAAAGGCAGTAGACCTTGTCTCCCGGAGCTACCTTGACGTTATTTGTCCAGCTCTGCAGTGTCCATTGTGTCCCACTCCAGGTGGTCGTGGGCATCCAAGTGGTCGAAATACCACTGGCATCGGTAAGATTTGTGCCTGGTGTCGCCTCATCGTGTAATTCCGTATTGTCAGTGCCATTTCCAGGAGAAACAATCATCACCTCGCCCGGTTCCATTACCAAATCACGTATTAGGTAGGTGAGGCTACCTTGCGCACCAGCCTCCTTCTGAAGGTAGATGTCGGTTTTGGCAGGCCCGTATTTCTGTTTTGAGAGGTCCGGTTTTTCGATAATGAAACTCATCTTGCCGCCATGACCACGATTCAGTTCAAGGGCAAATCTCTCAGCTTTAAGGGTAACATTAAAGGGGTTCCAAAGATAGATCAAAGGGTCGATCGCAAGCGTCAGGTCTCCTTGATTTAAACCTGCATTTTCCCCTTCATTATAGTTGGTGACCTTCATGCTATAGAGCGCGATCATGCCCATGTAGACTGGCGTGTAGTTGGCCTTGGCCGGTTGGAAAACAACATCCCCATATTGGGAGGCCTCCATATCATAATGGTAGGTGGAGTTAGGCCAGGATGGCTGTCCATATGCACGGTAATTACGCTTGATGCTTCTGTTCTTGGTGTCGGCCACCGCACTGTTGTTGGGGTAATAGGAGCGGGATTCAAGGGCGTAGCTGCTTCCGGACTTGGTCACCCTTTTGTAGAGATTGTAATAATCCCTGAGCGCCCACCAGTTAGGACCACGCACCACCGAGTTAGGATGCCAGCCGAAAAGGGGTGCGTAGGCCTGCACGTCAGCGTTGCTACTGCGGCTGTTGAAACGCTTGAGCTGCGATGAAAAAGGCGAGCCGTCATTCCTAGTAACCCGATAAAGGTAACGCTCTTTGGCCGGCATGCCTGGGGCAAGCCCCCCATTGCCATCAGTCACACCATCACGCGCATCGCTTTGGCTTACAGCGTAGTTGTCCGCGATGCTCATGCCTGCGGGCTGTGTCCACATGGCCTGAAGATGATCATTACCACCGACAAACTCGCCGTCCTGTTGGTTGAAGAGGGTTGGCGGGTTGAGAAGTTTGCCGTCTGGCCAGACCTCAGTACCCGGGCGCGGATCGGTTCTTGACACAAGTTCAAAGTCGGCATCCCCATCCATCTCAAAAGCCAAAGAGAGATCACGGCGAAGGCCGCCTTTTTTAACATCCGCCATCACCCCGCGGCTGCCGAAGGTTATGTCATGACGTTGTTCCTTGAGCCAATCACTGTGGTCAGCAGTAGAGCCCATTACCAGACCCATATCAG
>JAACFN010000200.1 GCA_009937455.1 Verrucomicrobiaceae bacterium
TTGCCCTTTTTGATGATCTTTGGTTCCTGGTATCACGACAAACTAGCCGATGGAACTTGGAATAAACCACTCTTTGTATTTTGCATCGTCATCGCTCTTCTTGCTGTTTGGAGGCACCGATCCAACATCAAAGCCCTCATCGATGGTAGCGAACACCAATTCTCCAAAAAAAACAAATGATCACGCGCGCAGCCATACTCGGAACTGGATCTTGGGGAACCGCCCTCGCATGCCTACTGGCCCATCGACTCGACGAAGTCTGCCTCATTGGTAGAAATCAAAAAACGGTCGATGAGATTAATCAGAATCATTCCAACCAGCACTACATACCCAACCTTAGTCTAGATACTAAGATTATTGCCTCCACAGATATCAAGCGAGCTCAGGACTACCCGCTAGTTCTCTTCGTCGTCCCAACCTCAGCCACCGAGGCTAGCGCTAGCCAACTCGCGTCTATCGGCTTGCCAGAAAATACGATCCTTGTCTCCTGCGCTAAAGGCATCTCAGCCAACGGAGAGCGCATGAGCCAGATCATCCACCGCCATCTCCCCAATAATCCACTTGCTGTTCTATCGGGACCAAATCACGCAGAAGAAGTATCCCGTAATCTGGCAACCTGTGCTGTCATCGGCGCCAAGGAAAAGGAACTTAGCGAGCAGCTACAAGACGTCTTCACCACCAACTTCTTCCGCTGCTACACCAGTGATGACATCGCCGGCATCGAACTCGGCGGCGCCATCAAAAATATTTTCAGCATTGCCGCTGGCATCGCAGATGGCATCGGCTTGGGTGATAATGCCATTGCGGCCCTTGTGACACGAGGACTTGCAGAAATGACGCGGCTGGGCACTGCCCTAGGCGGCCAAATGGAGACCTTCATCGGTTTATCAGGCGTCGGTGACCTCATGGCAACCTGCTATTCACCCCATTCACGCAACAACCGCGTCGGCAAAGCACTCGGAAAAGGAGGCAACCTCGATGACATTATTGCCAATCTCGGCATGGTTGCTGAGGGTGTGCCCAATACAAAATCTATTTATGATGCTGGGCATAAGACCAGCGTTCGCATTCCACTCATTGACGCGGTCTACCAAATTCTCTACGAGAAAAAATCAGCAGTGGCCGCACTCGAAGAGCTTCTCACCAGAGACACGAGACCAGAGACAGACTAAACACCCTTACTACAGAAAGACATGGATCAGAAAACCATGAAAACAAAGATGCTCAGCGAGGGCTCTTTTCTCGGTCTTTACGCTCGCGGCCACTGGGAATATGCCTCCAGAACCAATTGCTCGGGAGCGGTCGGCATCTTGCCCATCACCGATGACCAGGAACTTATCCTCGTCGAACAGTTCCGGATTCCCCTCCAGGCTCGTGTGATTGAAATTCCAGCAGGTCTCGCTGGGGATGAGGACGCGTTTTTGAATGAAACGCTTGCTGAAACAGCAGCCCGTGAGCTACTTGAGGAAACTGGCTACCGAGCTGGCAAGATCACCCCTCTCATCAGCAGCCCCACCTCTCCAGGCATGACCACAGAAATGGTCAGTTTTTTTGCGGCAACCGAACTGACGCGTGAGCACGGTGGCGGCGGCACCCAGCAAGAAGATATCCTCGTGCACCGGGTCCCACTCGCCGAGCTTGAAACGTGGATTAAACACCAACAGGATAAAGGGCTGCTTGTGGATATTAAAATCCACGCCTGCCTCTACATCGCCACCCAGCAAGGGCTGATCAAATCATAATCACAAAGTCTCGGAGATTAGTATCATGGATAGATTTGGAGGCATTCAGCGTCTATACGGCAAGGCCAGCATCGAAAAATTCCAGCGTGCCCACGTTTGTGTGGTTGGTATCGGAGGTATCGGTTCTTGGTGCGTTGAGGCACTTGCGAGGTCAGGGATTGGTCGGATCACCATGATCGACCTCGATGAAATCTGCATCAGTAATATCAACCGCCAACTACATGCCATGGATGGCGAAATTGGCCGCCAGAAAACCTCCGCCATGGCCAGCCGAGTGAAGGCCATCAACCCTGACTGCCAGGTCATGTGCAAGGAAACCTTCTTTAGCGAGCGCAACGCCGAAGAAATCCTCAACAGCGGATTTGACTACCTCATTGATGCCATTGATCATGTCCGGGAAAAGTCACTCCTCTTGGCCGGCTGCAAACAGCGAGGTATCCCCGCCATCAGCTGTGGCGGCGCCGGAGGATTACGGGACCCCTCCCTCATACGCATTGATGACCTCTCTCGCTGTCACAATGACAGCCTCATGAACAAGGTTCGCAA
This sequence comes from Verrucomicrobiaceae bacterium, assembly GCA_009937455.1. Lineage (GTDB taxonomy): Bacteria > Verrucomicrobiota > Verrucomicrobiia > Verrucomicrobiales > Akkermansiaceae > Oceaniferula. The sequence goes on from JAACFN010000200.1 coordinate 2,289, forward strand.
AACGATGCGCAGCCAATACGGATTTCCGGCTGGGGCGGATCCCAAAAAGAAAATCAAGGCGCGCAAGTTTGGCATTCAGTGTGTTTTTTCATCTGAGTCACCTGTTTTTGAACAGTGTGATGGCGAAGTCACACCCCACAAGCCGAGCCGCAATCAAGATGCGCCCAGCAGACTAAGCTGCGTATCTGGATTTGGCAGCATTACTCATATCACGGCTACCTTTGGCTTATTTGCCGTTTCCAAATGCCTTGCCGAACTCTCGACCCCATCTTCTGATCACCCACCCGTATCAGTGCTTGAGCAAAACGATATATAAGTCTAGCTTCGGGCACAGCTCCTATGCTGTAAGCCTCTCTTGTTACAGAGGCTCATCACAAAGGCTGCATTGAATATTATGAGTGAACGCATCGACATTGGTGAACAACTACTGAAGGCACGAGAAAACAAAAATCTCACGCATGCTGAGATTGCGCAGTCCACGCGGATCACATCGACCATTTTGATCGCACTTGAGAATAATGACTATTCTTCTTTGCACCCCTCATATGCCCGAAGCTTTCTGCTACAGTACAGCGAGTTTTTAGATGTTGATGCTAGTAGCTTACCTGAATCTCTTGCCCTTGAGGAAGACATCACCAACATCAGCTATCTTCAAAACCGCCGTGATCGCCTCAGTGAAAAACGTGGCTCGGCGCCAAACTCTCGCCACAGAAAAAATAGTAAAAAACGCCTCGACCAGCTGGAAGGCGCTTCAAATCATTCCAACGGCAAAAACATCATAGGGCCCCTTGTCATCGTGGCACTCATCGCATTGATCATTGGTGGAGGA
>JAACFN010000201.1 GCA_009937455.1 Verrucomicrobiaceae bacterium
GTGTACCCGGTGCCGGGCTCGAGGTCACGAATCTGGTATTGCAGGGTGAAGTCCTTTTCAGGATCCACGGTCATCCAATCAGTGCTGCCTTTTTGCTCACCACTGCTCGCCCATGAGATGCGCACGCTGCCCGCAGCTCCGGGTATGGCACCCTGCATATCGTCGAGTGTTTTGCCCTTCGGCAACTGTTCCGCCGTATTGGGAAGGCCGGGCTTTTTAGGCCGGATAAACGCGGCCCCTGCTTTGTTCGCCTGCTCGTTGAGTGTGAGGCGCGTCCAGATGAAGGCGGAGTTCTGGTCCACCTCGCCGATCTTGATGCCATTGGCCTGGAAGACCTCTGCGCGGCTCACCTCGGTGAGTGGGATGAGGCCCAACAAGGCGGCCAGAAAGAGACGGTGATGCATGGTTACCAAGCTGAAGCTTAAGGCTGCAGGGGTTTAATGATGAAATTCCGGTAGAAGATTTCCTGTCCCTCACTTTGCAGGCCTATGCCGCCCTCAGTGAGAGGTTCTCCTGGCTCCTTGGTGCCGGGCTTGGGAGTGGTGAGCCCGGTGATGAGATTAACCGATTCGCCGTTGTGGATGATTTCCACGGACTCACTGCCACGCACGATGGCCTCGAGGGTGTTCCATTCTCCCCTTGGATTGTTGTTGGGTTTTTTTGCCTCAGGGTAGCGAGCGAGGATGGTGCGGTTGCTAAAAGGGGAGGCGTCATGCGCCGCGCCACCTTTGTCCTCGGGTAAGTAGGTTTTATTATCCTTGTCGATAAAGCTGGAGGCAAAGGGGCCAAGCTTGCTGGCGAGCCAGATGCTGCCAGGAGCCTTTGCCAGCATGTTGATCTCCACGGAAAGGGGGCGGTTGTCCTTTACACATTTGGAATGGAGGTCGACGTGGGTCATCAAACCCGCGTTCATGCTGCCGCCCTCTGCACCCCAGCGGTAGTCAACTTTGACGTGGTAGTAGCTGTGGGGCACCTTGGTGACGATCAGGCCGTTGGTGCCCTTGCGGACGTGGATCTGTTTAGGCTCAGCGACAAAAACATCCTGACTGTGCACGTCATCGATGTAGCCCTGGCCGCGGAAGTAGATGCGGAAATCATCGAGGTTACCACAGTAGAGTGGCTCAGGCGTAGCAGTACTGGATGAGTCCGGCTCGGCTTGGATTGTTGTGGTTGTTAGACTTGTTAGAGATACGGCAGCGATGCCAACGAGCGTAGTGAGATATTTTTTGATCATGGTTCGGTTCGTTTGGAGTTAGTCTAGCTTTTTGATGATGAGATTACGAAACCAGGCGGGATCTTGGTGATCTTGCAACAGGATCGGGCCTTCCCAGTTGCCGAAGCCCTCGTTGTTTTTGTATTGGCGCTTGCTGTACTTGCTCTTTTGGAAGCGCTCTTTCCAGTCATCACTGCCGTACTCGATCTCGACGACCTTGACGCCATTGAGCCAGTGCTCGATGTGGTTTCCTTTGGCGACGATGCGGGCCTTGTTCCACTCGCCAACAGGTTTGATTGGTTTGTCCGAGGGAGCCGCAATGATCTCGTACATCGAGGCAGCTAGGTGATTGTCGATTTTGCGGTCAGGGTGATTTTCGTCATCGAGCACCTGATATTCCAAACCGAGGCTACCTTTAGTGCGGTACTTCACCCCGCTGTTGCCCGCCTTGGAAATTTTCCACTCAAAGCTGAGCTCAAAGTTTTTGTAGCTTGCCTTGGTGACGATGTCTCCACCCTTGGCGTGGCGGTGGATAACGCCATCCTCAATCTTCCAGCCTTTTTCAACAGGGGCTCCTTTGGCGGTGGTCCAGGCAGAAAAATCACCGGCGGCAAAAAGATCAGTCGTCTCGTCATGAGGGGCAGCAGCGGAGGTTTTTTGTTCGCTGCGCAATTCAGCCTCGGTCCAGGGAGCTACCCGGTCGGCATTTTTTTCTCGGTAGGATTTGATCTGATCGGGTGAGATTTGATCTGACTTGTTACCCCAAGCGTTACGCACATAAGTGAGGGTATCGGCAAGTTGCTGGTCAGTGAGGAAGCCGTGCCCGGGCATGATAGGTGGAATGTTTTTGGCAGGCTTGCCATTGATGTTGATGGGGCCTGAGAGGCCATGCACGGCAACGCCCATCAGTATCTTGGGCTCGCCGTTGACCCAGTCGCTTTTAACCAGACTGGGCGCGATATTGGCCATGCCTTCGCCGTGCGGCTGGTGGCAAGCGGAGCAAAATTGCCCGTAGGTTTTCATTCCGGAAGCGTATGCTTTGTTCAATGCCACGTTTTGTTTGACCCACTTAGGAACCTTGTCTTTATAAACTGAGCTGTTGCGTTTGGGGTAGCCTTTGCTGATGAGGGTTTGTGCGTATTTTGCGATTGCCTCCGTCTTGCTTTGGCTGAGTTTTTCGCCGGCCTCCTTGAGCTCAGTAGGAAACGCAGCACTATCACCATAGGCCTCGCCCGCGAGACGCAGGGCGGTCAGACTTACAAACCAATCTGCGGAGGAAAGATTACTGCTGATGACTTCCTTAGTCAGGGAGTCGAGTCCTGCGAGAGCCCACATGGCGTGCGGCCTTGCCTTGGCGTTGCCCGCAGTAGCTAGCTTGATCAAGTCGGGCACGAGGTCGGTTTGCTGTTCTTCAACAATACGTTTCTGGGAATGAATCCGCCACCACAGGTGAGGATGGGATAGACCTTCAACGAGCCCCTTGGGCGCTGCCACAGGCTTGTGGTCCTCTGGCACCACTCGCCAGATACGGCCTTTGCCGATGTGCTTGTCGAGCTCACGTTCCTCGGACTGGCGGCGCAGATAACTGGTTAGGAAAAGCTTATCCTGAATAATGCCTCGGTTCATATCAACAATGTAGAGGCAGCCATCCGGGCCGATGCTACCATTGACCGGGCGGAAGCGTTCATCGGTACTGGCGAGGAACTCGCGCTGGCTCCAATTTTCATCGGGGTAGAGCATGTGTTGATACTTCGAGGATGCTGGCATCGGCGCTTTCGGCACAAACGCGCCGACAGTATTGGTGCCAGGGCTGAAGCTGAAGATCGTCCCCTGCCAGTCTTCACCATAAGCACCGTCACTGTGCACGGCCAAACCACTGACGGAGGTGATCCTCTTGATTCGCCCGTCTTCCTGAATGGTTCCCGGTTTGTAAGCGCGGTTGATCGCCGTATTAGTACGAATAGCATACACTGCGTTGGTTGGGGATTCCGCCTTGCCATACTGCTGGTCGTAGATTTCCGAGTCGGATTGAAACCAGACACTGTTTGAGTTGTAGTAGAGCCGGCCGTAAGCATCAGCGGCCATGCCCCACTGGCCACGGGACTTGGTCGGCATCTCGATGAGCTGACCATCCCTCCATTGCAGGCGCCTCTCAGACTTGGAGTTATACATCCAGTTATCGATCGCATAGTGCAGCCCGTTTTCAGCGTGCTCGATGTTGTTAGGTGCAGCGGTAGCAAAGTCGATCACAGGCGTGCGCTTGTCTGCTACCAGATCACCATCCGTGTCTTCGGCAAAGATCAGCTTGCCGTTTCCGAGTGAAACCAGGGCTCCCCCTTTGACGATGGAAAGGCTGCGCGGGTTGACGATCTTGTCGAGGAACGTGGTTGCCTTATCCATGCGGCCGTCACCATCGGTGTCTTCCAGCACCTGGACCCGGCTGATGGCATCGTGTTCGCCGGTGCCCTCAGCATTCATCATGTAGGACTGGAACTCGCAAACCCAGAGGCGCCCCTCGAGGTCGAACTCGGCAAACACCGGGTCCTTGATCATCGGCGAGGCAGCAACGAGCTCAACACGGAAGCCTGGCGCAACCTTAAAGCCCTTGGCGGTTTCTTCGGGGGTGAGGAAAGGAGCCGGATGGGGCGCCCATTTGCGCCAGTTGACGGAATCAAGCAGGTCCTTGTTTTTTTCTTTTTTATCACCGCTCTGAGCCGACGCGGTGAAAGGCATGAGTAGGCCCAGTGCAAGATAGGTGAAAATTCGATTCTGAAGGGTGCTCATCGTTGGTTTTTGTTCAGTTTTTAATGGCTGGCTAAAGTCTCAATGACTGTATTCTGATCGTGAGTGCTTCTATTATACAGTGAAGATTCCCGTGGATAAGTATAGTAAGCGATCA
>JAACFN010000023.1 GCA_009937455.1 Verrucomicrobiaceae bacterium
TGCGCGGTGATAGCGCCAGTCCATTGCTGAATCTCATGATGAGAACATGCCTCGGTGAGGAGTAGGATGCGTTCTTGGGTAGTGGTCATCTGCTGAGGGTTTCGTCACTTGATCTTGAACAACCTCTGGGGAGGGCAGTCGGGTCACGGCCGATTAAATTAAAGCAAGGTGCGCTGACTTCAAGGTTAGTCTGGTCTTGGCTGGCGAGGTCCTGTGTTGCCAGATCTTGTGTGCTTACGGCCATGACGGAGTGAAGGTTGGCGAGGTCGTAAATAATGAGGTGTCCGAGCTCGCCAGGTTTTGCGTCGGTATTGGTAAGGGGGTCAATGACTCTAGTGCGAGTCCAGCTGGGTCCTTGGTGCGCCTGGTCTAGACCGCGACTGTAAAATTGACTGCTGAGCTCAGTCATGGAGTATTCATTGACGATGCAGTCTGAAGGCAGTCCGAGCTTGGTTTCGAAACGTTGGTAAAGTTCGCTTTTGCTAAGTTGGTGTCGTGTTCCCTTGTAGCCGCCTGTTTCCATGGCCCAGCTTCCTGGTGCGAGTTGTAGGGGGGAATCGATTAAATCAAAGAGGTGCAGGTAGGATAGCGCAGTACCAAACAGGGCAACGGGCTGATTGTCTTTGATGGCGTTGATGATCTTTTCAAGATTAAGTGAGCCAGAATCGTCAGTAGCCCAGCTCGACCCTTGAGTGATGTGTTGAGCGATGACACCCATCATGTGGGACAGGGATGAATGAGGAGAATGCTCAGGATGGGGTATTAAAAAGATAGCGTTGGCAGGTTCTGGTAGCTTGAGCTCATGCCAGGCGTTGATGATGGATTGATCATAAAGATCCGTGGAGGCGAAGTGATGTTTGCCTTTGGTTTCTGTGGTTGTCCCTGAAGTCAGGAACGTTTTTTGCACATCTTCTTTCGGGAAGGTGATTAGGGGCAGCGCGTCAGCTTTGAAGGCGTCTGTTGGCAGTGCAGGAATTTCATGCCAGTAGCTTACTTGTTCAGGGGTAGTGCCGATAGCGTTACAGAAATTTTGGTAAGGCTTATTTTTCTGATACTGATGGGAGAAAACCAGCATGGCTAGGGTGTTGAATTCAGTGTCGCTGATAGGCTTACCGTTGACGGCTTGAACCATTGATTCCTCAATGATTGTGGTTATGTGGGTGTCTGAATTCACGGAAAAGGCGTTGTTGTATTCATCCTCTGGAGGATGTTCTTTCTATTCAAGTGTTGAATCAAGAATGAGGCTAATATTTCGGCGTTTTTTATTATATTTAGACTAATCAGGGCCTCTGGACACGCTATTAACACGTAATGATATAGCTAGGACTTGACTTGCTTTAAGCGCGGGTCAAGTATCCCTACAACTGCTCGCACGGGCGTTGATGTCAGGTCGATATCACCTTGTTTTGCGGCGTTACTTAATAAGATTAACTATTTAAATACAATGGATTTATCAAAGAGCATACTCTTGCCACTTGCTGTCGTTTTCCTCCTAGGGGCGTGTTACCCTTATCCCTCAAATTACGGATCGCGTGAAGCTAGACCTACACAATTGCAGGTTGAGCAAACCATTACGAGTGAGGAACAAAGAAGGATTGAGGAAAATCGTCAGCAGCTTGAACAGCAAGCCGGCAACCAACCTGCTGAGGGAGGTCAATGGACCGAGCCTAATTTGAATAACTCTCTGCCAGTGCAGGCACCGGTTTCTAAGTATCCTACGGCTTCTGCAGTGCCCGGAAAGCCTGGGTTTGTCTTTAACCCATACACACACAACATTGTTGACGTGAAGGGGATTGGTTCAGGTAGGTTATGCCGTGATCCAGAGGATGCAGATCCCACTCACAAGTTCAGAGTGCCATAAAGCCTGTTTTAGGTTGCTGGTTTATGAAATTGGAGGTGTCGGTTCTTGCTTTTAAGCCGGCATCTGCCAGTCATTGCTCTGTATGAAACGTATTGCTGTGCTCGGAAGTGGGTTGCTGGGTGGGTCCATTGCCCTCGCTGTGCAATCTCGTTTGCCCGCTGTATCAGTAGCACTTTGGGGTAGGCGTGAACAGGGAATCGTAGACGCCAAGGATCAGGGGATTGAGGTGGCGAGTGTCAATCTTGAGGAGGTTGTTAAGGGCGCGGACATCATCGTTCTGGCCTCGCCGGTAGGAGCGATGCTCGAAATTCTGGAGGCGTGCGCATCAAGTTGCTCTTTGGAGGGGGTTCTGGTGACCGATGTGGGCAGTGTGAAAATGGCTCCGAGAGATATCCTCGGTTCGCTGGTTTCTAAGATGGGTGCCAAGTATATAGGCAGTCACCCGATGGCCGGATCGGAGCAGGCTGGGGTTTGCGCGGCTAGTAAGGATCTCTTCGATGGCGCTGCTTGTGTCATCACTAACGACTTTGATCACTCTGATGAGGACGTCTCTGCAATACGATCCATGTGGGAAAGTATCGGGTGTCAGTGTTATTTAACATCATCGGAAGAGCATGACCGGGTCATGGCCAGAATTAGTCATATGCCTCATATGCTTGCTTCTGTCGGGGCTCTTGTCGGGCTTAAAGACCAAGACCACGGAAAATTTGCAGGAAATGGCATGCGTGACACTACCCGCGTCGCTGCAGGTCACCCAGGTATGTGGGCTGAGATTTTCATGAGTAATCGCGATGCGCTGAGGGAGCCTGTTGAGGAGGCCATCACGTATTTGCGTGAAATGCTTGCTTTGCTCGATGATTCAAGCGAAGACGCATTGGTTGATTTGCTGGCGAAGGCTAAGCAGCTCAGGGATGAACTTTAATCAACCAGCCCAGCATCAAATCGCTCACTGGTTTAGATCAACACACAGCTTTTAACGCCCACTAGCACACCCTTATTAACCCGCGATATGTCCAGTATTACCGTTCACTCCATCAGCAATATACAAGCTGAGTTTGAAGTTCCAGGAGACAAAAGTATCTCACACCGTGCAGCGATCCTGGGTGGTTTGTCCAATGGCGCTTGCCGTATCGAGAATTACCTGCCGAGTGAAGACTGTATTTGCACTTTAAATGCAATGGCTCAACTAGGAGCTAAGTATGAGACCTTGGAGGAAAAGCCTGGTTACGGCCCGACTTCGCTTACGATTCACGGATGCAGTATGGAGTTAAGCGCTCCTGAGGGTGGTGTTGATTGTGGCAACTCGGGAACCGGGATGAGGTTGCTTGCTGGTCTTTTGGCCGCACAGCCATTCGAATCTATTTTGACCGGGGATGCCTCCCTGCAATCCAGACCAATGGGCAGGATTATTAAGCCGTTGAAAGAGATGGGGGCATCGATTGAAGCGTGTGGCGATGCTCCAGGGTGTGCGCCTCTACATATTACTGGAGGTGAACTGCACCCTACTTGTTATGAGATGCCGGTGGCTAGTGCTCAAGTTAAGAGCGCGGTATTGTTAGCTGGATTGTTTGCTGAGGGAACAACCTCGGTCATTCAACCTGCAGAAACTCGAGATCATACTGAGCGTATGCTGGCATATTTTAAGATGCCATCGACCCGAGAGGGGCAAAAAATTTCCGTAACAGGAGGCAAGACTCCAGAAGCTGGCAGATTACGCGTTCCAGGAGATATTTCATCTGCAGCTTTTTGGATCGTGGCGGCGGCCTCGATGCCTGGTGCGCATTTGCTTATTAAGAATGTGGGCCTTAACCCAACCCGCACAGCCATTTTAGATGTGCTGATTCGGATGGGCGCTGATATCAAAGCTATTGAGCATTCTGATGAAAGCGGGGAGCCATATGGTGACATTGAGGTTCATGGTAAGGCACTGCAGGGAACAAAAATCAAACCGGAGGAAGTCCCTAACTTAATCGATGAGATCCCCGTATTGGCAGTAGCTGGTGCCTTGGCTCATGGGAAAATGATCATTCGCAATGCTAAGGAGCTGAGGGTCAAAGAGAGTGATCGGATTACGACGGTTGTGCAGAATTTGAAGGCGATGGGTGCAGATCTTGAGGAGTTTGAAGATGGTATGGAGATCACGGGAGGTAAGCCGCTTAATGGAGCCGAGCTTGAGAGTTTTGGTGATCACCGTATTGCGATGGCCTTTGCTATTGCAGGCCTTTTTGCAGCAGGCGAGACGGTGATTAATAATACCGCATGCATTGATACATCTTACCCAGGTTTTGCAGAGCATCTAGAGGCAGTCCTTGCTGGTTAATCTTCCAATCAATATATTTCACTGCCTATGTCTGACAAAACCGAAACGAACTCTTTTGCAATTGCGATCGATGGTCCTGCCGCATCTGGTAAGAGCACTGTTGCGCGTCGTCTTGCCGAGCGACTGGGTCTCATCATGATCAACACTGGTGCCATGTATCGAGCGATCGCGTGGGCGACTTTGAAAAAAAAGGTGGATGTCTCAGATCCTGAAGCTGTGGTGGCCATGCTTGGCGAGATAACCGTTACCTGTGGGGTTAAGGATGGCGAATCGACGATTCTTATCGATGGTATCGATCCTGGAGATGCTCTCCGTGAAGATGAGGTGAATGCCCGTGTCTCTCAAGTTGCAGCGCTACCGGAGATTCGGGAGCTGCTGGTTGATAAACAACGAGAATACTTGAAGTTGGGAAGCCTAGTCATGGAAGGACGTGATATTGGTTCCGTTGTTTTTCCAGATACACCTTATAAACTTTATATCGATGCCTCGGAAGAGGTTCGGCTTGCGCGGCGTTCTGCTGAGGGTTTGACTGACGTGGTCAGCAAGAGAGACGAGGAAGACAGTAAGCGTGAGAATTCGCCTCTCATTGTTGCTGAAGGTGCCACGGTTATTGACAGTTCTGAAATGGATATTGGTGAGGTCGTGGAAGCCGCATTGGTGGTGCTTCAATCTCGAGGTCTAGCAGTTTAGTTATATTTTATTATGAAAACGATTTATTGGTTTTGTTGCACATTGTGGAAGCTTTGTTTTGTTTGTTTCTTTTCTTACCGTGTTGTCGGAAAAGAGAAGTTGGTAACAGATGGTCCCGTTTTGATTGCCTCCAATCACGAGAGTTATCTTGATCCGCCGCTAGTAGGAGTTGCCTATGATAAGGCTGTCTACTACCTGGCGCGCAAAACCTTGTTTACTGGTTTTGGTGCTTGGCTCTATCCACGTCTCAATTCCATACCGGTCGATCAAGATCGCCCTGACATGACGAGTTTGAAAACAATCATCAAATTACTACGCGGGGGTAATCAGGTCGTTGTTTTTCCTGAGGGTGCTCGCACCTTAGATGGTGAGCTTCAGAAAGCTGAGGCTGGGACTGGTTTGATTGTCGCCAAGAGTAAGGCCGTGGTTCAGCCTGTTCGTATTTTTGGTGCTCGTGCTGCTCTTCCTAGAGGAACAAACAAATTACGCTTTCGCCCGATTACCCTAGTGATTGGCGATCCGATCACATTCACGGCAGAAGAGCTGAAGGCGAAAGGGAGAGATGATTATCAGAAGATATCTGATAAGATTATGCAAAGCATCTCTGAAATTGAGCTCAGTTAGGCTCAATTAGTAGTCTTCTACAGGAGAGCGCTTCTGTCCTGTATAGTCGATCGCTTCGCGCGCTTGTTGTTCTCCCATGACATCGATCCTCAGTTGCATGATGTCGTCATTGATCTGATCCCAAAGCTTGGTGGTGTATGCTAATGGTTGGTAAGCTTTTTTCTTTAGCTTTTCGATCCTTCTTAGTGAATCATCAATCTTGTGATGGGGGATTTCTTGGAGATGTTTGAGGGTTTGCTTGGCGGTCTCAATCTGATGGCAAATCATCACCATATCATTTCCTGCCAGTATTGCATTTGTTGCATCAGGGCCACGTCCATAATGATCAATGATTGCACCCATATCTAGGTCATCGGTCATAATGACTCCCTCATAACCGAGCTGGTCACGCAGTAGACGAGTGAGCAGGTTGTGTGACATGGAGCCAGGGAGGCCAGGCGTGTCTGGATCGATGGCTGAAAAGTGTGTGTGGCAGCTCATGATGGCATCTAACTCGGGCATCAGGCTGGTGTAGGGCAAGAGGTCGCTCTTGAGCATTTCAGCGATGGATTTGTCAACGATGGGAAGTTTGTGGTGCGGATCGTCGGTGGCAAGTCCACATGAGGGGAAATGCTTGCCGCAGGATAAGATTCTGCAGTGGCGCAGGTTGCTGTTAAATATACCAGCATTGGTGATGACTTCCTGTGCGTCTCTGCCATAGCATCTTCCTTTGAGTGCGTTGTCTGCATCATCATCGTAGGAGATGTCTAAGACTGGGCATAAGTCCATATTGCATCCTAGAAGACGAAGCAAAAATGCCGTCAGCTTGCCGTGTTGGGCGATCAATCCTGGATCGTTTTTTTGTCGAAGGCTCTCGGCAGAAGGTGGTTCATTGCCAATATGACGCGTGCGAGATACCCGTCCACCTTCTTGATCAATAGAGATGATGGGTGTGCTCTCGCTAAGTTCACGTAAATCATCAGTAAGCTTGCGGACTTGCTCAGGCGATTCGATGTTGCGACCAAACAGAACATAGCCACCAGGCTGAACGGTTTTGTAAAGCTCGGCTTCTTTGCAAGTAAGCTCAGTTCCTTGAATTCCGAGAATCAGAAGTTGGCCGTGCATGTTTTGTGGGTGCTGAAATCTCAGCAGGTAAAAGTGGTAGCTTCTCAGCTAGAACTTATCTGAGTGGCGAGACGCAAGTTTCGATAAAATAGACTTCTGCGCGTGCAGACGATTTTCTGCCTGCTGAAATATGACATCGGCATAAGCTTCGAGGACTTCCTCAGTAATCTCTTTGCCCCGATAAGCGGGAAGACAATGTAAAACAATGTGTGATGGATGAGCGTGCTTGAGTAGCTCGCTGTTCACTTGGTAGTTGTCAAATTGAGCTTCTTTTTCTGCCTGGTCTTCTTGCCCCATGGATAACCATACATCGGTATTGATGACATCTGCATCCTTAACGGCCTCGATAGGATCTGTATGTAAGCTTACGTTGGATGAGTCTAAGCGATCAATATACTGAGCTGTTGGCAGGCACTCAGATGGCGCAGCGATGGCTAAATGAAAATTCAGTTGTTTGGCTGCCCACATCCAAGATCTTGACATGTTGTTGAAGCCGTCGCCGACAAATGCGATCTTCTTGTTTTCCCATGTTCCAAGGCGTTCTCGAATGGTTAATAAGTCAGCTAATATCTGGCATGGATGAGCGTCATCTGTGAGCGCATTAATGGTGGGGATGTCGGAGTATTCTGCGAAATCCAAGACGTCTTGCTGCGCAAAGGTGCGGATGATAGCCCCGTGAACCATACGCCCCATGACGCGTGCTGTGTCCTTGATGGGTTCGCCCCGACCTAGTTGGATATCGTTGGAAGATAGGAACATGACAGATCCTCCAAGCTCGCGAATGCCGACTTCGAATGAGACTCGAGTACGTGTGGATGCTTTGGTGAAGATCATAGCCCAAGTTTGATCTTGGAGCGGTTTGTGTTCATGGGTGCCTACATTGCGCTCATGCTTGAGCGTGGCGGCGTGGTCGATGAGTTTCCAAATAAGATCTTTAGAGAGTTCTTCGATAGAGAGTAAATGATTCATGTGAAACAATAAGTAAGAGGTGATAGTGGTTGATTTTCTAAAAGGAATCCAGAGTGTTCTTGAGTATGTTTAGTGCTTCGTCAATTTCGCTGTCGGATACATTGAGCGGTGGCAGCCAGCGTAATGTTTCAGTGCCGGCTGGAACGCTAAGCAGACCATTTTTCATGAGTGACTTGCATAAGTGAAGTGCAGGGGGAGTATCCTGGTCAGATGGTATGGCGTCTGGATTGAGTGCAAAGCCCAATAAAAGACCTTTGCCGCGCACGCCAGCAATGGCGGCATGGTTCCAGGACTGAACTTCTTTGCGAATGCGTTGCTCTTGGTGGGCGGCATTGGCAGTGAGGTCTGAAGATTGAATCTCGTGAAGCACTGCGAGAGCAGCTGCACAGGCGAGAGGGTTTCCGCCGTAGGTTGAGCCATGAGAACCTGCATTCATCAGGGAGGATAAGGGGGTGCCGTTATCATCAATTGCTCGATCACTTGTCCAGAAGGCCCCTATAGGAAAGCCGCCACCCAGGCTCTTAGCCCAGGAGATCGTGTCTGGTTTTAAATCAGGGCAAAAAGCCTGCCATCCCATAAGGGTGCCGGTCCTGCCTAAACCGCATTGCACCTCATCGAGCATGAGTAATAGATCATGCTCTTTGCAGAGATTGCTGACGAAGTTGAGAAATTCAGGGGTAACCTCATTAACACCGCCTTCGCCTTGGATAGGCTCAAGCATAATACCTGCGGTAATGTCACTCACAGCAGCAGTGAGCGCCTCAATGTCATTGAGCGGCACATAACGAAACCCGGGAAGCATGGGGTCAAAGCCCTGATGAATCTTGCTTTGAGCTGTCGCGGCCATCGAGCCTAGGGTTCTACCATGGAATGAGTTGTTGAAGGTGATGACTTCGTACCTGGGCTTACCTGAGCTGTTTGGACGCGCATGACCAAAACGCCTGGCTGTTTTAATCATGCCGTCGTTAGCTTCGGCGCCGGAGTTGGAGAAAAACACCTTGCCGGGAATTTTAGTGAAGTCATCGACGATCACGGTCGCCAATTCCTGCTGCAGCGGGATCTGGAAGAGGTTTGAACAATGCATCAGTGTGGATGACTGTTTGGCGATAGCATCGGTCAATGCTGGGTGACAGTGGCCGATGCTGCATGTTGCGATACCCGCACAAAAATCGAGATAGCAATGACCTTCACTATCCCACAGACGTGAACCTTCACCTTTTACTGCAGTAATTGGGAAGTTGGCATAGGTAGCGAGGACATGTGACATGAGGGTAGTTCTATGTTTAAAATCACAAAATCCAAGTGCGAATAGAGGCAGTTCAACATATTCTTTGATTTCGAGTTTGGAATTTACGGCTTTAGGTCTAATGTGATGACGCCGCTCCCCGGACGATCGCAGTTGCTCTTTTGAGTGATTGAGGAAAGTCCGGACGCCAAAGGGCAGCGCGCCTTGTGAATAACAGGGGACGGTCGGTTCAAGCCGGTCGGACGGAAAGTGCAGCAGAAAGTAAACCGCCGTTGTCTCTCAGGAGGCTAGGGTAAGGGTGAAAAGGTGGGGTAAGAGCCCACCGCTCCAAGGGTAACCAAGGAGGCATTGCAAACCCCGCGTGGCGCAAGACATAACAGGGGAAGGGTAGCCCGCCCGTTCAGGATCCCCGGGTATTAGTCGCACCATTCCGCAAGGGAGGTGCCTCACTTGTGAGGTAAGATAAATGATCGTACATTGCTGCTTCTGCAGTAAGGACAGAATCCGGCTTACAGGGGAGCGGCAACTTTTTCAAAAACCTCGGAGGCCAGGATATCGCTGAGCTTGAGTAGCTGAAGTGTGGGTCGTTCTTTTCAAACTACTGTTTGAAATCGGGTGAATATGATATTGTCATATGGCGATCGTTCTACTATGGTTCTCTGCGTAAGGGACGCTTTGGCGTCCCTTCGCGGTATTGAAAGCGATGTCATACATGGGAGGCAACTAATCTCATCTCTGCCCCATCTTCTACTTTCAACCTCTTTCTCTTTTATATCCAATTTATCTTTATGGGTTTTATTGATGTTATTAAGCGGTGGCGCCTTGCAAGCAAAGGCATGTCATCCGGTAAAAAGCGCCGCACATCCACTGCTAGTGAGAATGCCGTGGTAGGTTCCATGCAGCGTAGTGTGTGGATGAAGTTGCTTATTTATCCGTTATTTACGGCTTTAATATGCCTGATCGTTGCGTTTTACAGATCTGATCATACGCTATTTCATGACAGTGGTTTGCGCAGAGGTTTGCTCTGTATCATTGTGTCTGCGGGATTGATTCTTATTTACCACACCAGGCAGAGACTGAATTATGCCAATGAAAAGGTAGCGCTCGTCTTTGGTGGTATTGCCTTTCACTTGGTCTTGGTGAGGGTTGCTATTCACGTTATCGATGTGAATGCTTGGTCTGCTGATTACAGGATCTTGTTACCTCCCTTGGCTTTTGCTCCGATGATTGCTTCTGTTCTCTGTGGTAGGCATGCGGGTGTCTTTTCCGCTCTCAGCGTGAGCCTGTTTGGAGCTTTGCTGGTTCCTGTAGATGATGTGTTTTTCTTCCTGATCACGGGGCTGATCACTGGAGTGACGGCGGTTGTGCTAACCCGCTCTGTGCGTCGACGCGGTAGCTTGCTGAGGGCCGGTTTCTATGTTGGTCTGACGGCTTTTATTCTGGCATTGGCCTTTGATAAAATTGATTTTTCCGAGCTGATGCAGGGCAATGGCCTGTCTGTTGTTTTAGGCAAAACACTACTACCTGTCTCGATAGGACTCTTAACAGGGATGCTGGTCAGTGGTTTGTTGCCCGCACTGGAGAGTCTCTTTGCGATCACGACTAATATTAGTTGGCTCGAACTTAGTGACCTTAACCATAAACTGCTACGCAAGTTGCAACTCGAAGCGCCAGGGACTTATCATCATAGTATGGTGGTGGCCACGCTGGCTGAGTCTGCTGCGGAGGAGGTGCGTGCCAATGCTGCCATGTGCCGTGTTTGCTCATATTTTCACGATATCGGCAAACTCAGCAAACCTGAGTATTTCATTGAGAATCAGGGCGATCGAAATCCTCACGATACGCTGACGCCTACGATGAGTGCCATTGTGATCATTGCTCACGTGAAGGATGGAGTCGATATGGCCATCAAACACAAACTCAACCCTAAGATTGTTGAGGTTATCCGCGAGCATCACGGTGATTCGCTGGTGCAATATTTCTATCACAAGGCAATGGCGCAACGTGATGATATGGCCAAGAAGGTCGAAGAGGGTTTGGAAAACAAAGAAGATATTCCCGAGGTAGACCGAAAGAATTTCCGTTACCCTGGCCCATGCCCCAGTAGCCGTGAAAGCGCGATCATTAGCCTTGCTGATGCTGTAGAGAGTGCTTCGCGAAGTTTGACAAAACCCACACCTGAAAAAATACGCAACCTCGTCAACGAGATTGTCATGGCTCGGGTAAGTGATGGGCAGCTTGATGCTAGTGATCTAACGATGAGCGACATCAAAAAAATCTGTAAGAGTTTTGCTTCAACGATTCGCAGTATGATGCACTCGAGGATTAATTACCCAAAGGAGGATGGGCAAAATAAAAAGGGCAGCAACTCAGCTTCTCGTGCTGAGAAAAAAGATAAGAAGGAGGCTGTGGTTGAGAAAGTTAAAGACTGAATGTATAAGGACGACTTTTATTCATGCCCGATCTGAACGTCTACAATCACCAAAAAGTTATTCTTCTGTCCGCAGATCTTTGTGGGAGACTGCATTCCTCTGCTTGTAAAGCTCTCCCAGTGGTGCTTCGACTAGCCAAGAAAGGCTCTGATTTACATGGGCTTGATGAAGTCGAAGTTAGCTTTGTCGATGATGATACCATTGCAGATCTGCACCTCCAATACATGCAGATACCTGGACCCACGGATGTGATTACGTTTGGACATGGGGAAATTCACATTAGTGTGGAGACAGCAAGGTCTCAGGCGTGTGAATATGCTAATGATTTTGAGCGGGAGCTCATGCTCTACATTGTCCATGGCTTGCTGCATCTGGCGGGCTACGATGACGCGACCGATAAGCAGAGTGCGATCATGGATGATTTACAGAGTTCTATTCTTGCAAAGGTATGGTAGCGAGGATGCCGGTTTCGCTGACGAGGTAGTTCATTATCGCGTCGTGGGGGGCGTGAGGAACACTTGCCTTGATTTGTTGGTTAAGAGCAACGCCTAGCTTGATGCCCTTGAAAGAATCTAAGGCTCGATCATAATAACCTCGCCCGCGCCCCAGCCTGGAGCCGTCCATGCCAAAGGCAAGTCCTGGACAAATGATCATGTCTATTTCGGCGATGTTTATAGCAGGGTGCACGTCAGGCTGAGGTTCTGGGATCTGCATGGAATTAGCTTCGAGCTGCGTGCTTTCTGTGACCAAATGAAAGGTGAGTTGGTGCCCAGGTTGGCAAAGGGGGTAGGCGAATTTTTTCTCCGGCAATAGCTGATGCAGAGCTGAGAGCGAGATCTCCTCCTGGATAGCGGAGTATATGCCAATGGTATTGATTCCGTTGAGAAGGTCTTCAGCGGCAGCAGCGATATGGTGGGTAATCACCGCTGAGCTTGATTGAATCGTCTCTGCAG
>JAACFN010000202.1 GCA_009937455.1 Verrucomicrobiaceae bacterium
CTGCGCCAAATCTGCTGCCACCAAGACTTAATAGCGAACAAAGAATCAGATCCAGCATCAGATCCAGCATCAGAAAATATTTCACAGGGGCCAAAGCAATCTGCCAAGTTCGACTACCTCAAAGAACTGCTCGAAACCTTAAAACAAGAAAACCGCAAGGTACTGTTATTCTCGCAATTCACATCGATGTTAGACATCATCGAAGAACATCTTATCGAGCAACAAACCAGCTACCTCAAACTTACCGGAGCGAGCAAAAACCGACAAGATCTGGTTGAGCGGTTTCAGGCTGGCGAGGCCGAGGTATTTCTCATCTCGCTCAAGGCAGGCGGCACTGGCCTCACCCTCACCAATGCCGACACCGTCATTCATTATGACCCTTGGTGGAATCCCGCCGTTGAAAACCAAGCCACGGACCGCGCCTACCGCATTGGACAAGATAAGCCCGTGTTTGTGCACAAACTCATTTGTAAAGGCACCGTGGAGCAGCGCATCCAACAAATGCAGGAAAAAAAATCAAGCGTCGCTGACTCCATCCTCACATCCTCCATCAACCAGCTCAAGCTCGACGACGATACACTCACCCAATTACTCGCCCCGATGCAATGATCATCACTTACGAAACCAGCTTCCTGGCGGCCCTATTCTCTCCCGAGAGGGAATCTCATTCACAAATCGTTGTTTTTTAGCAACTATTCCTAATCTGGCTTGTTTCATCATCAGCTTGCCTATTATTACTCACATGAATCGATTACTCACATTCACAGGAATATACTACCTCGTGATTACAATCGGCTTCTCTGTTGAGCCCCTCACTCAGCAAACGATTCGCAATACAAGCAATCAGGTTGATCTATTAATAGCGGCGCATCTTGAAGAGAAAAAAATCGAGGCTAATTCGATTATTGATGATGCCGCGTTCTTGCGACGTGCCTATATCAACATCGCAGGGCGCATACCCACCGCGGAAGAAGCAGGCTCATTTATCAACGATGGCTCACAGGATAAACGCCGCAAGCTTGTCGACACCCTTATTGATTCAGAGGGATACAAAAGCCGCATGTTTAACTTCTGGGCAGACTTGCTACGGGTGCAGACCAATCTCGATAAACATGGCCTCGGATGGCACGTCTGGATCCACAAGGCGGTTGACCAAAACATGCCTTATGATGACTTTGTCCATGCCATGCTCTCGTCCACCGGTATGGTCTCTGACAATGCCGCAGTAGGATATTATCTGCGCGATCGTGAGATGCTATTAGACAATGTCAGCAACACCACCGAGGTCTTCCTCGGCACACAAATTGGCTGTGCTCAATGCCATGACCATCCATTTGATGACTGGACTCAAAAACAATATTTTGAGCTCGCCGCTTTCATCGGCAATACCACCTACAAAAACGATGCTGCACAGCACCTGCTGCGCAACCTCGTTGAATACTCCTTTGAGAAAAACGGCAATTTAAAGGGCAAACAAGATGAGAAGTCTCGCAAGCTGGCCATGAGAAAAAAAGGTGCTGCTGCTAAATACTACAAAGACTACCGCTCCCTCTTTAAAGACTTCGGCAAAGTCGCTATCAGTGAAGACCCTAAAAAGACACTACGCCTCCCTAAAGACTACCAATACAACGACGGTAAACCTGGTGATATCCTCATCCCCAAAACTCTCTTTGGAGAGGACATTTCAGACGACGTCCCTTTGGACCAACGCCGTGAGGCATTTGCCCGTTGGGTGACTTCTTCAGAAAACCCGCTCTTCACCAAGGTCATTGTCAACCGTCTCTGGGCAGAGGTATTTGGCCGCGGCATTGTCGACCCACTCGATGACTGGTCAGACACCAAGCGCATTTCCCACCCCGAACTTCTTGATTACTTATGCGAGATCATGCGCGCTACTCAATATGACATCAAACAATTCATGCGTGTGCTTTACCACACTCGGCTGTTTGAAACTTCAACATGTGTGGAGGAAGCAAAAATGGGGGGAGAGCATGATTTCCGAGGTCCTGTCTTGCGCAGGATGTCCGCCGAAGAAATCCACGATTCTTTTCTGACACTGGAATTTGGCGACCAAGACCAATATAAAAATGAAGCTCTGGCTTACCGCTGGGATAGCTATGTCCAAAGTGTCAATAAACTCTTCAGCATGACGATGCCGGAACTCATCAAACTCAACCAAGAGACTGATGCATTAGAAGAGCGTATATATGCTGCTCGCGCGGAAGCCACAAAGCTTCGCATTAAGGCATCACAAGCGCGTGCAGAAGGTAACACCGAGCGTGCCAAAGAGCTCGAACAAGAAGCCAGAAACAAAGTGAATGATTCAAAAAAACTCAATCAGCAAAGCAGCAGCATGATGGCTGCTAGCATGATGCAAAACAAAATGCACACCAAGCCTAAGCGAAACATGAGGGCCTCCGAGCAAAACTCTCCATCAAGACCCGGCACTTTTTTACGTCAATTCGGATCATCTGATCGCATGACACCTGATGCCTCCCATAATCTGGCATCTACACCCCAGGCACTGACATTACTCAATGGCCGAGAAGTTGCCAAGCTGACAGACGGCAAGGGCCAGCTTGCCGCTTCACTGCGCAAGGCTGATTCTGCCTCACAGCGCCTAAATATCCTGTTCCTCTCAATCTACGGGTGCATGCCCACCGAGGCAGAACGCCAACAACTCGAACCGCTCACCACCAACACCAATCAACTCGCCACACTTGCCCGCGCCATGCTCAACTCAAAACGATTCCTCTTTGTCCAGTAGCATGACCTGCAAACTGCCAACTGCCCTGAACTGATAACCAAAAAAAGCCCTATAGCGGCGAACACACAAGCCATGTCTCACAACCACTTAAAACTCGATGAACTCTCACGTCGCGGATTTCTTGCGACCACGGCTAAGTCCTGTTTTGGACTTACCATCGGAGGTGCCGCAGCAAACTTTTTCAATCAAAAAGCGAGCGCCGCAGATCCTGCCGTTATGGCAACTGGCGGAGGAAAGGCCAAAAGCGTCATCTACCTCTTCATGTCTGGTGGCATGACCCACCTCGACACCCTAGACCCAAAGCCTGAGGCTATCAAACCAATGTCGACGGCATACAACTAGGGCACTGTTTGCCTGGGCTTGCCAAACAGATGGACAAGGTTGCCCTCATTCGATCGATGAGCACCACTCAAGGGGCGCATGCCCAAGGTCGTTACTACATGCGCACCGGCTACACCAAGCGCTCAAACATTGTTCATCCATCCGCTGGGTCATGGGCAAGCCAACTTGCTAACAAACATGGCGGCGAGCTCCCTCCTTTTGTCACCGTCAATTGTAGCAGTAGCCATCCAGGAGCCGGCTTCATGGAGGCTAGGCACGCTCCTCTTCCTCTCGGGAACGCCAATTCAGGACTACAAAACAGCAAGCGCCACAAAATGAGCGAGGATGAGTTTGATCATCAACTTGCCTTACGCAAACAACTCGATGCCGAGTTTGACGCCCGTTATTTCAAATCACAAAAAAACGTTCGCGACTACAGTGAAGCATTTGATGCTGCTGTGCGCCTGATGAAAAGCAAAGATCTCGAAGCGTTTGATCTCAGCAAGGAAAGCAAAGAAGCACATCTACTATACGGCTCACAAACTTTCTCCAAAGGAGTTTTATTAGCACGCCGCCTAGTCGAACGTGGTGTTCGTTTCATTGAAGTAGAGTTTGGCGGCTTTGACTGGCATGTAGACAACTTTAACCAAATGGAGGATAAGATACCCGTCCTTGACCGTGCACTATCTGCCTTGCTCAAGGACTTGGAACTCAAAGGCCTTCTGGACAGCACGCTGGTTGTTGTAGGAACAGAATTCGGGCGCACCCCTGAGGTGAAAAGTAATGCTGGTCGTAACCATTATCCAAAAGCCTTCTCCTGTCTAATGGCTGGTGGGGGTGTTGTCGGCGGCCAACCTTTCGGTAGCACTGACGAAAATGGCGCTCAAGTCACCACAGAAAAAACCACCGCTGAGGACTTCAATGCAACTATCGCCTACGCCATGGGATTACCGCATGACAAAATTGTCAGCTCACCCTCCAAGCGTCCCTTCCGCATGGGTGGCGTTGACGGCAAGCCAATCACTAAGCTGTTTGGCTAAAGCACTTTTTCGCTCCAATTATTCAACAAGCTTGCGAGCTGCCTGCAGCATTTCGTCCGCTTTATCTAGATCGGGTGCCGCGCCGCGAGCCATGTCCGGCTTACCACCGCCTTTACCCCCTGCAATCGGCCCTAGCTCCTGAATCATCTTACCTGCCATCAAGCCTGCTGATTGAGCATCAACGCCACAGAAGGCTCCTAGATGGAGACGCTCACCATCATTGACAATAAGAAAAGCCGCTCCAGTGAACTGCTTTTTCTTTAAACCATTGATGAGCTCTTGCAGCAAGTTGGCTGGACCTTCAAAGACTTCGGCAATATTAGCTCCGCTTTCAAGCAGTGTAACAAGCGCCTCGTCTGCCAGTTTAGCAGCGGCACCGGCTTGGGCTTTTTTCAATTGCTTTTCTGCCCTCACCCCAGCTTCACGCAGGGACTCAATATGCTCATGGTAGTGCTTGAACGTGGTATTGATTTGCTGGAAATCTCCACCCTCCACGAGAAGAGCTCCCATAATGTGGGGGAACTCAGCATGCTGCACTGGCTCCTGACCAATGGCTTGTAATGCTTTGTTGGCCTTGTCGAGCTTAGCGCGGAAATCTTTGCCCTGGGCGGCACTTTTTTCCACCTCCTCGCTCATCCATTCCCAAGCGGCACTACCACACACTGCTTCAATTCTACGGATGCCCGAGGCGATCGCACCCTCAGACTTGATTTTAAAAATGCCGATGTCCTTAGTGTTGCGTACGTGGGCACCACCACAAAGCTCCATCGAGTATCCGTCTAAATCACCTGCGCCTCCGCCGACTTGTACAACACGCACGACATCACCATATTTATCACCAAAGAACTGCTGAATATCCTTACGTCCCTGAATGTCTGCGAGCGGAACCTCCGTCCAGGAGACCGTGTCTGCTGAGCTGATCCAGCCATTGACCATTGCTTCAATTTTTTCCAAATCACCGGCATCTACCGCGCCAGAGTTAAAGTCAAAGCGCAGCCGTGTGCGGCTCACCAGTGAACCCTGTTGAGAAGCGTCCTCGGAGACAACGTCGTGCAGCGCAAGATGCAGCAGGTGCGTGGCTGTGTGGTGAGCTTCGATAGGACGACGACGTTCCGTTTCCAGACTCAAGCTCACTGAGTCACCGACATCAATCTTGGCACCAAGCTCAAGCACATGCGCACGGGCATTGCCAAGCTGTTGCACCGCAGAAACAGCATACTCATTGCCGTCATGAATAAGCATTCCCTGGTCGCCTAACTGCCCACCCATCTCAACATAAAAAGGCGTCTTGTCCGTAATAACTAAAAGACAATCGGGCTGCTGATGGATTTCCAGTACGGTAGCCTGCGTAATATCTTCTTCAAACCCGGTGAACTCAGTGGTCGCACTGGTGGGCGCGGCACGGCCTTTTTCTCGCTGCTCTTCCATGAGCTGCTCAAATCTCTGCATGTCCACGCTTAAGCCACGCTCAGCGCAGAGCAACTCAGTAAGATCAATGGGGAAACCAAAGGTATCATAAAGCTGAAACGCAAAAGCGCCATCAAGCGCCTTACCTCCCTCAGCCGCTTTCTCCTCAAACTTAGCGAGGCCGCGATCCAGCGTTTCATTGAAGCTGGCTTCCTCACGCTGGAGGTTATCTTTGATGGCCTGCTGACGCTCCTTGAGCTCAGGGAAGACACCCGACATCTGCTCGACGAGGGTATCGACAAGCTTTGTCATGAATGGGGTCTCACCGGTAAAACCGAGTGTTCGGCCATAGCGCACAGCTCGGCGTAATATGCGGCGCAATACATAATTACGGCCCGTATTTCCTAACACAATGCCGTCTGCCAAAGAAAATGAAAGTGTCCTGATATGGTCAGCAATCACACGGAAAGCAATGGCTTCCTTGAGCTCTGCTGAAATCGTCGACTTATCCGCATCGACTGAATCGGGGTAGATATCTTGGTAGGTTTTACCACTCAGCTCCTCGAGCTTGCGGAAGATCGGCTGAAAGACGTCTGTGGCGTAATTGGTCGGCTTTTTGGAAAAGTCCTTGAATCCGTCCGTGCCCTGATAGATCGAGACCGCACGTTCAAAGCCCATGCCCGTATCCACATGCTTGGCTGGGAGATCGCGGAACGAGCCATCAGCCTCGGCGTTGTATTGAAT
>JAACFN010000203.1 GCA_009937455.1 Verrucomicrobiaceae bacterium
GTTGGATCGATCGGACTTGTCGTCAGCATCACTGTCAGAGGCGAGCTGTTCAGAAACTCTAGCTGCCAATTTACCACGACTACGTCGCTGCGGAGCACGATGCCGTCCAGTGCGTTCCACCGCCTCAAGCGACTCAAAACTTCTCTGAGCGCTAAACAAACTTCTTAAATCGGCATCAAGCCCCAAAACCACCGCCACCTTGGCAAGCCTCTGCAGTGAACCTTTACCTTGCTGCTCCATAAGCTTCAGCGTCGAAAGACTGACACCTGCACGCTCAGCCAACTCCTCTTGGGTGAGGCCCATCGCAAGGCGCTGACGACGTAAACGCTGTCCTATGGCCTGAATCAGCGCATCCGGATTACGGAACTTAAAAGCTTCTATTTTATCCATGAGGCGCAATATTGAGCCTTTGCAGCTAAAATAGCAACCGTTATGCAGGTCTTTTTTGGTTGCCACTTTGCATCATTCCGGCCAAGGAGATATCATGCAAATTCAAACCGCCGACTTTCTCATCAGCTCGCCTGACCTCGAAAGCTGCCCAGAGTCCAAGTTGCCGGAGTTTGCCTTCATCGGACGTTCAAATGTGGGCAAGTCATCATTGATCAATGCACTGACTCGTAAAAAGGACCTCGCCATGGTCTCAAGCACTCCCGGGCGCACTCGCCTGATTAACTTTTTCCTCATCAACAAAAAGTGGACCCTCGTAGACCTTCCTGGCTACGGCTACGCCAAAGCGTCTGGCCAACATCGTAACAAGTTCAATGAGTTCGTCTCAGATTATTTACTCAATCGCCCTAACGTCAGCTGTATATTTGTGCTCATTGACTCACGCCTGAGCCCACAAAAAATCGACCTTGAGTTCACCCAATGGCTCATCGAATACGAAGTGCCCTTTGTGCTCGTATTCACCAAGACCGACAAAGTCAAACCGGGCGCAGCCCAGCGCAATATCGATCTTTTCACCGAGGCGATGAGTGAATTCTGCGACGGACTGCCAAGAATCTACAGCAGCTCCGCAAAGACCGGAGACGGCCGCAAGCAGATCCTCTCATTCATTGATCAAGCCGTCGCTAACTTCTAGCGCACAATACCAAATGGAGCCAGAGCCTCGAGGATTTCCTCGCGGGCATTTTCAATCTTCGGCATGGGTTTGCCTGTCAGTTGCTCGGCCGTGTTATTGTAGAGCTCACTGACCGCCATCATGGCATCAACGGGAACCTTATAAGCCTGCCCCAGCACCTCGCGCTCATCCATGCGCTCTTTATTGAGTAAGACATCCGCCTCAGGCACCGAATCACATAGAAATTTGCGAAACATTTCCTTCGAGTTCTCAACAATCTTACCATCAGCGTATGCAGTAGCATCCCAGAAACGTGAGGAGTCAAGTGTGCCGACCTCATCGATGTAAATCATCGAGTGGCCATCACCAGAGGCATTAGGGATATAGCCAAATTCAAACTTGGTATCTACGAGCAGCTGCCCTGCTTTAGCCGCATGATCAGAGATGATCTTAATCCCCTGAGAGAGTAGCTTCTCATAAAGCGCCACATCATCCGGCGAGTGGAAGGCAAAGGCCTCAAAATTGTTAACGATTTGCTCACGTGAGACATTGACATCATCTTTCTCGGGAACACCTTCAATACCTTTTAAGACACCTTTCGTAGAAGGCGTGATCAGCAGCTCATCGAGCCTCTGCCCATTCTTAAGGCCCTCTGGCAAATCGATGCCACAGATATTGCGCTCACCACTTTCGTAAGCACGCCACATGCTGCCGGTGATATACTGGCGAGCGATCCCTTCGACCATCACAGGCTGCGCCTTCTGCACAATCCATACCAAGGGATGAGGTGACTCAAGAATGTGATTGCCTGCCAGCCCAGCTTTCTCAAATTCATCAAACCAATGAAGAGCCGTAGCATTAAGCGAAGCCCCTTTACCGGGTACGCCCTGCAAGCCATCCTCACCCTGCCAGATGATTTCATAAGCAGAAATACGATCACTAATAACCATCACAGCCAACTCCGTTCCTGGGGTCACATCATAGCCACGCTCCTCGATGATGCGTGCGCTATCTTCAGCACTAAGCCAATAAACCGAGCGCACCTTACCGCTGTGAACATCTCCACGATGGTGAATTGGCAAATCATCTGTCTTTGCAATGGCGAGATTGGATAGGCTCATTTTTAGATATTGTATTTAATGTTTAGTCGCAGGGTGCAGCTTACTAAAGACGTCTTATTTCCTAGGCAAGCGACTGGCACTGGTCAACTCAAACTGAGCCCCACGCTAAAATTAAGAGCCGACTAAGACTTTGCCGTTGAGTTTGACCGATATTAATCTTAACCTAGTGATGCAAAGCATCATGAAAGAAGCCACAGATCAGATAAAGGATTTCCTCCAGTTCATCGCCTTACAGTTTATTGAACACCCTGACCAAGCTGAACTTCGTGTTGCCGAAGTTAGCGAGGACCGGGTCAACTTCCGCCTGATCGTCGCCCAGTCAGATGTCGCCATACTCATTGGCCGCAATGGATTCACGGCGAGTGCGATCCGCAACGTCATGAAGGCTGCCGCCATCCGTCAAGGCATGCAGGCCGGCCTCCAGATTCACTCCCACGAGGAGGAGCGCCAGCGCATGGCTGCGATCGAAGCCGGCGAGATTATCGACGACGGCAGCGTCCAAGAAACCAACGAGGACTAGCAAGCCAACGAATTCCTACTCGGCGGCTGACAGCCTTCTGATGGAAATAAAATAAGGTGACAGCAAGGTCTCGGCCCTGACATCAAGCCCACCGGTGAACCAGGCACGCATCGTATGCGGCCCCTTATCGAGCCCCACCTTAAAAGTCACCTGCGTGGCGTCCTCGGCAAAATCTTGATGCCAGCTTTGTTTGCCGATCTTGAGTGCCGCACTGGATACATCGAGCGCCTCACCGCCCCGATACCAGTCAGTAGCCGACTTTGAAATCAAACCTTCTGGCCCTTGCTCGACGTCCTCGCCCTCAATACCAGCACGGATCGCGTAACCGGTTTCCTCAGGCCAGCGCCGCAGGGTGAATTCATATTCGCCAGCGGT
>JAACFN010000204.1 GCA_009937455.1 Verrucomicrobiaceae bacterium
GTTCCTGGTGTTGAGCTCGATGAGTTCTCCCGTGGCAAGGTTGACGCCACCTTGCAAGAACTTCGCGATGAGCGTGAGGCTGTTGCCGAGCTCATCTAATTCAACGACTGATTATAACATTTTCCACGCGGGGTTTGCTCATGGGCAGGCTCCGCGTTTTTTGTCGCTAACACTCTATGTGGCGTCGGCAGTTTCAGGCTTCGATGCTGATGATGTCGACAGGGCAACCTTCTTCAGCACGTTTTAAATCCTCAAGATCTTCGTCGAAACCGTCAGCCAACTGAAAGACACCTTGTTGCCGAGAGTCGAGTAGCTGCGCTAAGCCATCCTCATCCATCTGGAAATACTGAGGAGCCTCATCTGCACAGAGCTTGCAGCCTATGCACTCAGGTTTTTTATGTCGGATTTTTACCATGCCTTGGTCTTTATGATTAGGCTCCGTTACTTGCTTCGGATGATCTTGCCGACTTAGGCGTCGACCACCTTGTAGAGCTTATCGTTAGTCCGTATTTTGCCGTCAACCTTGAGGGTCAATGTCTGACCATTTTTACACTGATTGGCATCAGTCATGTCGCCGCTGTCTTGCATCACACGCATTTGATCGACTTTACCCTCAATGACTCCAGTGGAGTTACCAATGACTAGGATATCATCTCCCTTTTCCAGTGTGGTCGCGGAGGAGCGCACTTCAATAACACCAGCCTTGCGATAGGCGTGAGCTACATTGCCGACCAAGACCTTGCGTCGCTTCGACTTATTGCCGTAATCAGCTGACCAACCTTGCTCACGCCCGAGGTAGTAGCCACTGGATAAGCCACGGTTGTAGACCGTCTCAAGCTGAGGGTAGAGAGACTTAACAAATTCTTTGTTGAACTTGCCGGCATGCACAGCATCGATCGCCTGGCGGTAGGCACGTGTCACCGTAGCGACGTATTCAGGGCTTCTGCCACGTCCTTCAATTTTAAGAACCCTGACGCCTGCAGTAAGAAACTCGTCCATGAAGTCCAGAGTGGCGATATCGTTAGGGCTCATGACAAATTGATTGTCTATCTTGAGCTGCTTGCCTGTTTCACTGTCAGTGATGGTGTATTCTTTTCGGCAATTTTGTTCACAGGCTCCTCGGTTAGCTGATGCATTGGAAGTGAATAAGCTCATGCCACAGCGTCCAGAAACGGCAATGCAAAGTGCCCCATGGGCAAAAGCCTCAATCTCCATCTCACGACCATCCCTGCCTACCAATTGGTTAGCTTTGATTTTATCATAGATGGATTTGATCATCTTAAGGTTGAGTTCGCGGGCCAAGACCACGCGATCACAGTAAGGAGCATAAAATTTAACGGATTCGTAATTGGAGAGAGATAGCTGGGTAGATAGATGAACTTCTAAGCCGATCTCGTTTGCCATTTGCATGGCGGCCATGTCTGAGAGGATAACCGCATCGACATTATGTTCTTTGGCCGTCTCAAGCATTTTACGAGCAAGGGTAAGGTCATGTTCGTAGAGCAGGGTATTGAGCGTGAGGCAGCCCTTGACTCCTGCATCGTGAAGACGACTCATGATCTCCTTGAGGTCGGGCACATTAAATGATCTTCTCGCCCTCGCGCGCATGTTGAGCTGGGCTAAACCAAAATAAACGGCGTCGGCGCCATTATCGATAGCAGCTTGCAGTGAGGGAAAGCACCCGGCAGGTGCTAATAGTTCGGTGCCTTGAGGTATGCTGTTTTCAGAAGATGGAAGATTCATGGTGCGTTGGGTTTGATGACCTAAAGAAAGGAGGTGTCGCTTCAGGTGCTAAGCGAATAAGGTATATCTGGAAAGCACATTGTGACAAAGAATCCCGCATAATGCTTGCCTGTATTGGTGTAGCCAAGTATTTATTTTCTGTGAGATTGGCCCTGCTTTTACTTATTCCGCTTATAATGGCTGCTGAGGTGGTCCATGCACATGGCATGAGCATTGCCACTGTGGATGCGGGTAAAATCTTTAGTCATTGGGATTACACCATCAGGTTTGAGGATAAAGCCGAAAAGCTTAGCAAATCGCTCGAAAACGACAATGAAGAGAGGCTCGCCGTAATTAGGGAGCTAGCCAAGAGGCAGCAAGACATGGCGGTGAAATACCGAGATGGGCAAACCTCGATGAGTGACGAAGAGAAAGCGGCAATGAATAAGTCATTCAAAAACCTTGGCCGTGAGCTGAAAGCACTGGAACAAAACCGGGTCGTTTACATGACTCGAGAACGAGAGAAGTTGTCTAAACTGAAAGCCGAAACTTCAAAATTCATCCTCGGTCGTATCGAAGAGGAAATAAACGTTTATGCGAAGCAGCAGAATTTTGACATGGTCATCGAAATGCAAGGTCACACCACACGCAACTTACCCTTTTTTCTCCATCTTGAGGGTGCCGTCGACATCACGGATACAATCATACTGCGGCTCAACCAAAGCAATCAGGACAAGCTTCCCAAATAACAGCATTACATGAAACTGACATTACAAGAGCTCGCAGATCTCACTGGAGGTAAGATTATCAGGTCAGGCGCTGTTGCAGAATTTTCTGGTATGGCTTCACTGAACGAAGCAGATCAAGATGAGGTGTCTTTCTTAGGTAATGATAAATATCACCAAGACTATCTCAACACCACAGCTGGGGCCGTCTTGATTCCGGTAGAGGTCTCTGCGGGAGCTTCTCCTGATGATGTTGTTGCTTTGGTGGAAGTGGAGAACCCTTCATTGGCTTTTGCTCAAGTCGTAAAACATTTTGTATCGATTGGACGCCATTTTTCACCAGGAATAGATTCACGGGCCATCGTGGCCGATGGTGTTACACTTGACCCCAGTAAGGTAGCTATCAAAGCAGGTGCCGTCATCGAAGCGGGTGCCGTTATAGGTGAAGGCACAGAGGTGTCTGCAGGGGCTGTAGTGGGTGCTAATGTGCAGGTGGGTAAGAATTGCCTCATTCACGCAAATGTCACTATACGCGAGCAGTGTGTCATAGGTGACCGCGTTATTCTTCAGCCTGGATGCGTGATTGGATCTGATGGTTATG
>JAACFN010000004.1 GCA_009937455.1 Verrucomicrobiaceae bacterium
AGCATTAACTGGAGGGAACTTTACCGCAGGCACTTACTCTTCCTACGTAGCATACGCGAAGGTCTCACTGATGAGAGGTTATGTGGACAAGCACTTGATTACGGCCAGAGCGTGCCTGTAGCCGACGTGGTTGCTCCAATTACCGAAGAGCTGGGTTGTTTCCAGTGGATTGGGGAAGAGAAGTCTGAGACAGGTTGGCCTGGCTCCGTAGAATCAATACAAGCAGAGGTAAGGCCTTTCCTGAAGGCAATCACCAGTGTTATGCGTGATGCAGGTGTGATTCTCATTTCTCAGACTCAGGGCGGTGTTGAATTCAGTCTTTCATCACGCCTATTGGCTAAAAATCTTGAGCCGTTACGCACGGCGACAAAAGATGCTCCTTCTGATGCCAGCATCGCACTTTGTGCGGCCTTTTTCCGCATGGCTCACGCAGGTGCCATGTTTGAGGTTGTTCCCGAGGCTAATCGTGAAATGATACGTTTGAAGGTCTTGTTTGATCTCACCAAGCGCGTTGACGTTACTGAGAGCGGCTGGGACTCATTAGTTGTGGCGCTGACAGGTAATGATATTTTCTGGTCGCGCTACGGGGCCTGAGCCTGGCTGAATTGAAAAGTAGCAACTGCCCGGCACTACGGGGTAAGTGACGAGTTGGTGACCAGCCTCACGCTGGCAACACAGTAGTCCTTGTGACTGTATTTTGCAGCCACTGGCGCTAAACCAATGTTTGAGTGCGCTTGGCGCAGCATGATGAGTGGGCCTAGAAGCCTCCGTGCCCATATGCCTGACTACCTCTGCCATGTTGGGGCCCGACAGTGTCACCTGCTTTTCTCAATTCTGATGCTGTCAGAATGTCCTGATCCATTTGTCTCTGGAGCTGGGGGTCAGGCGCACAAGAGGATAACGATAATGCAGTGGCTGAGAGTGCTGTAAAAAAGAGGCTTTTGATGAAGAGTTTATTTGAGCGGGTAGTAATTTTCATAACAAGCTGTATTATGCTACTGGGACTAGCTAATTTCAAGCGGCTAATTTTTCAGCGAGCGGCGTCTTGGCTGTTTTAGATGTTGGCTCTTTAGTGTTGCCTAAATGAGTCACCCGTATCATATCCCCTGGCATGGCAAATGCTAGGATGGATCGCTTGAGGAGGTTAGGCATATTAATTCCCGTTTTTTCTTTGCGTCGAGATGATGACTTGGGAATTGGTGACACTCGGGCACTCCTAGAGATGATTAAATGGGCTGCGATCAACAAGATCGGATTTCTGCAGCTGTTGCCGATCAATGAAACAGGGGCAGATAATAGCCCCTATAACGCGATAAGCTCGGTTGCCTTGGACCCGCTTTTAATTGATCTAGAGGCCATCCCTGAGATTGAGCTCAGTGATATTAAGGCGACGGCCGAGGAACTTGGAATTGATGCAAACACCGAAAATCTGGTTGATTACGAGACAGTAAGAACCGCTAAGTGGGGACTGCTGGCCAAGGGTTTTGATGATTTTTGGGAGGCCGAGCTCGTGAATACGGAATTTGATGCGTTCTGTATTGAAGAAGCGGAGTGGCTGGTGCCCTATTGTAAGTTTCGGTGGCTGATGGAGATATCTGGAACCGAAGAATGGGAACTTTGGCCCGAGCAATATAATACTCCTGAAGATGCGGAGACATACCTTACGACTTTACCTGTAGAGGAAGTTGAGCGTAATCTGACTTTCTTTGCATGGGTGCAGTGGCATGCCTTTACCCAGTGGCGAAAACTCAGAGATTGTGCACAACAGCTTGATGTTAAGTTGATGGGCGATATTCCGATTGGGATTTCCTACAGCAGTGCGGATGTGTTTTTTGAGCCCGAGTGGTTTGATCTTACCTTATCAGGTGGATCGCCTCCAGAGACGGTATTCAAGGATGATGCTTTTGCTTGCCAGTGGGGTCAGAACTGGGGAATTCCGATTTACCGCTGGGATGTCCTAGAGCAAAATGATTTTTCATGGTGGCGCCGTAGAATTGAAAAGCTGACGGATATTTTCCATATTTTCAGAATTGATCACATTCTCGGATTTTACCGAATTTATAGCTTTCCTTGGAGACCAAGGCGCAACGAAGAGTTTGTTGGTTTGAGTGACAAGCAGGCAAAAAATATTACAGGGGGACCACTGCCAGAGTTTTTTCCACGCTCAGATGATACCGATAAAAACAGAGCCGCTAACCTAGCAGACGGCGACAAGTATCTTAAGGTGATACAAGATGCTGCTGGTGATGGCGAAGTGGTGGGAGAAGATTTGGGCTGTGTGCCAGATTACGTCAGGCCCAATATGGAGGATCTAGGTATCGCAGGGTTTAAAGTTTGTCACTGGGAAGTTCGAGGCCATGGGGAAACCGTTCCTGGCTCTGATTATCCTGAGTGTGCCTTTGCAACATACGCCACCCATGATCATGAGTCTATTCCGGCAATGTGGAATACCCTCAAGGGGATGTTGGGTGGCCATGATCATGATGGGGCTATTAGAGGTTTGGAACTGTTGAGCGACTTTGCAGGCTTGCCGAAAGGGGGCAGTGCCGACTGTTATGCCGACTATGGCCCAGTGGTGAAATGGGCATTGTTTGATCGGTTACTCAAATCGAATGCTGATTACGCATCGTTGATGATCACAGACATCATTGATAGCACCGAACGTATCAACATTCCTGGCACCGTGGGGGGTAAAAACTGGCGCTTCCGCTTACCTTGGAAGCTTGAGGATATGCCGGAGACTATACAGGGGGAATGCTCACGTCTACGAGAGCTAATCCATATCTCGAAGCGCGGCTAGATTGACGGCGTGCTCGAGAATAATATGGCTGAGGTGTTGTTTTGACGCCTTTGCTGGTTGCTCAATATAATCAGCTGAAATGAGGAGTATCTCGTTTTGGTTGCTGTCAAAGCCTATGTCTTTACGGGAAACGTCATTGGCGACAATGAGATCACAGCCTTTACGCTGTAGCTTTTCACGCGCATTGGCCTCAAGGTTTTCTGTTTCTGCGGCAAAGCCAACTAATACGCCTTGATAGCCGAATTTTTGTTTCGCAGAGCCAAGGATATCTGGAGTTTTGACGAGTTCAAGAGTGGTGGTTTCGGCACCCTTTTTAATTTTTTGCTCGGAGATGTTAGCCGGCTGGTAGTCGGCAACTGCTGCAGCAAAAATTGCGATATCCGCTTTTTTGATCCAGTGCTCGACGGCATCATACATTTCCTGAGTGCTTTCTACGGGAACGTAGTCGACCAGGTCAGGGACATCCAAATGGGTGGGGCCAGAAATGAGGATGACGCGGTGGCCTTGTTGGGCCGCTGTCTTGGCGATGGCGTATCCCATTTTCCCGGAGGACTTGTTAGTCAGGAAGCGGACAGGGTCGATGGCTTCGCGAGTAGGCCCAGCGGTGATGAGAATAGTCATCGGAGGAATCATCAGCGGGGTGGTTTTGATGAGGTGTGGAGCAGCTTTTCTGCAGCATCAACAACCTTGGATTCTTCCATGAGTCTGCCAGGCCCCGAGTAGCCACATGCGAGCATGCCTTCTTTTTCTGGCCCAATAAATTGGCAACCATCTTGCTCTAAGCGGGCAATGTTACGTTGGGTGGCTGCGTGCATCCACATTTTACCATTCATGGCTGGCGCGATAAGGACGGGGGCTTCCGTAGCGAGGTAGATGCTGGAGAGTGGGTCGGGGGCAAGACCATTGGCAAAGTTGCCCAAGGTGTTTGCAGAAGCGGGCGCGATAATTACGAGGTCCGCGCGGTCAGCAAGATCGATATGTCCCGGTTTCCATGCTTGTTTTTCATCTTCTAAGCTGACGAGAACCGAATGTTGAGAAATGACCTGAAGGGTGAGGGGGGTAATGAACTCGGTGGCTGATTGAGTCATCACACAATGAACAAGATGGCCATTTTTAACCAACTGCGAGGCAATGGTCGCGGCTTTGTAGGCGGCTATGGATCCGGTAATTCCTAGGATGATCGTTTTCATGAATCGAGAGGAGGCTGGAGGTTTTTGAGTCGAGAAACCTTGAGTCGCTCAGCAAGCATGAGTGACTTAAATTGGTGGTAATCTTGCTCACGTGTGTCTGAGAGTAAACGGTAGGTGTATTTTGGCCAGTTGCCAATTTCCCCTAGAGCGTTTTTCATACGTAATTCGATGACCTCTTGTGCGTCTGAGCCGCGTCCGGTTAAGCGCTTGAGGAGTTCGTCCTCGGTCTGGGGCATGACAAACAGATCAACTAACGCAGCCTGTATACTTGCGTCATCGCAGCCGCGCACTTGATCAGCTCCTTGTACGTCGATGTCCATGACCACATCAGTGCCTGCTGCAAGATGATTGAGGACTTCTATTTTCAGTGTGCCATAAAAATTACCATGAACTTCAGCATATTCGAGGAACTCCCCATTGGTGACTTTTTGTTCAAATGTCTCCCTATTAAGAAAATGATAGTCATGACCGTCACGTTCACCCTCTCTGGAAGGTCGGGTCGTGCAGGAGGTAGAATAAATGGCCTCGCCTTCGTCTGCTAGTCGCCGGCAAAGCGTTGTTTTGCCGGAGCCTGATGGCCCGGACACCAATAGGAGAATGCCTGTTCGCTCAATGGTCATAATTTGATCGTGATGGTTCTTATGCGGGTTGTGATAGTTCAGCTGTCACGGGTCTTACCTTTAAGCATGGCTTCAATGAAGGGATCGAGATTGCCATCCATTACGGATGAGATATTGCCAGTTTCTTCACCCGTTCGCAAGTCCTTGACCATTTGATAGGGCTGAAAAACATAAGACCGGATTTGGCTGCCCCAGCCAATTTCTCCTTTAGCAGAGTATTCGCGATCGGCTTCTGCACGATGTTTGTCTTCTTCAATCTGGTAAAGCTTGGCACGCAACAAGGACCATGCGTTTTCACGATTTCGGAGCTGAGACCGCTCTTGAGTTGAGCGAATCATGATGCCGGTGGGTTTGTGCTTTAGGATAACGGCGGTCTCTACCTTATTGACATTTTGGCCGCCGGCGCCGCCTGAGCGGGCGGTGCTGATTTCAACATCAGAGTCGGGTATTTCGATATTGATGTCCTTGGATATTTCCGGGGTGACATCGATTGCTGAGAATGACGTGTGGCGTTTACCGGCAGCGTCAAAGGGGGATATGCGAACGAGACGATGAACTCCACGCTCGTTTTTGAGATAGCCGTAGGCGAAGGGCCCATCAATTTTAAGAGAGGCGGTGCGACAGCCGGCCCCATCTCCATCTTGGTAGTCAACATTGGTGACGCTGAAGCCCTTACTCTCTGCCCAACGGGTGTACATACGAAGCAGCATTTCCGCCCAGTCACAGGCCTCAGTGCCACCTGCTCCCGCTTGGATGTTGAGGTAAGCGTTTGAAGCATCGGTGGGTTTGTCTAGAAGGGTGATCAGCTCAAATTTATCCAATTCCTTGGTGATGGAGTGAAAGTCATCATTGGCCTCTCGTGCAAATTCGATATCGTCCGTTTCTTTGGCGAGCTCGATCACCTCATTGAGATTATTAGCACGATCCTCTAAAGCAAGGAATGGGATGAGGCGGCCTTTAACCAAGTTGGCCTCGCTAACGATACTTTGTGCTTTGTCGGGATCATCCCAAAAAACCGTATCGGACATGATGGTGTCGTATTCGGCAAGTTTTTGTTCCAAGGTCGGAACGTCAAAGGTACCTCCTGAGTTCAGATAGGCGGCTTTTTAGGGCCCCGGTATCCAGCGCCAGGAGGTCAGCGATATTTTGTTCACTCATGCGTGGCAGATTCTTAGCCGCTGGCACATAAGATTCAAACTCCAAATAGCAAAAAGGCGACAAGATAAAGGCAGAGGCAAATTTGTTGTTTAGTGTGAGGCTAAATAGCTTCACTATGGAGTGGCAGATGGAGAAATCAGAGGGTATCATTATTCGGCTTACCAAGCTCACGGAGACGAGCTTGATTGTGCATTGGTGTACTCACGACCATGGCTTGATCAAGACGGTGGCTAAGGGTGGTCGCAGGGCTAAGGGTTCGTTCGCCGGAAAGCTAGATTTGTTTTTCGAAGCAGAGCTTAACTGGGTGCGGAGCCGAAAGAGCGAGCTTCATACTCTAAGCGAGATAGCCGTTCTTGATTACCGTGAAAATATCAGAAAGAGATATAAGGATACGCTGGTGGCCTCCTATTTTGTTGAACTATTAGCACACGTGGTGGAACCAGAGCATCCTGTTCCTGAGCTTTACGACCTGCTGAAGAGAGGGTTGCGTTATATCGGAGATCATGGTGCTGATCAACGCGGGGTTTTGCACTTTGAGCATGAGTTAGCTCGTTTGCTAGGAGTTGCTCATGAGCGCTCTAGTGCGGCCATGGCTTTGGAGCAGGCATTTGGTAGTATGCCTCGAGCTAGAGCGGCTTGTATCGGCGAGCTTGGTGGTTAGGCGAGGCGCTGATTTATGTCTGGTCATGAGGTTTGACCTAGTGTTAAATGCGCACATACAGATCTCACACGAAATATGATGGGTGTGACTGTAATTTAGCTCACCAGACGCTCACCAGAATAAATGGACTCAGGAACAGACAATTTACTGAACATGCTACATGATCGCGTGAGGCAACTTTGCCGAGCCGGTCGATGGGATGAGGCTAAGAATACGGCCAGCGCGGCAGTCGAAAAATCTCGTGCAAAATATCAAGAGGATCCCGAGAATATTGATGAGTTCTCATTTTCACTTGAGATCCAAGGTGATTTTTATCGCCAATATGGGAATCTCGAAGAGGCTAGAAAGTCCTATTTCGAGGCACTAGAACTTCTCGAAGGTGATAGTTCCAAAACGGAGGCCTTAGCTCGTCTCAGCGCCAGTGTGGCAGTGGTCTATGAAACAGATGGTAACACAGACGAAGCCATCACTTTTTACGAGCGTAGTATTGAGCTGTTTGAGCGGATGGATCCGCCCTCAGCGATCGATATCGCAAGCTTATGTAACAATCTAGCCTACATCTATAAGAGTTGTGGGGATTTTGACACCGCAGAAACTTTATACCTAAAAGCACTCGAGCTATATAATGAGAATCTAGGTTCAGAAGACGAAGAGACCGCAGCAATCTGTAACAATATTGGAGCTCTTTATTTGGCGGCAGGGTGTTATGACCAAGCTCGTGAAATGTTTGTCATGGCCCTCGATGCACGCCGCAAGGTGTTCGGCGAGAAACATCTGGAAACAGCCCAGGCATATGCCAACTTAGCAGTCGCTCTCAGTCACACTGGTGAAGAAGGATGGGCAAAAGAAAACTACCAAACTTCACTTAAAATCTACGAGGATAAGGTGAAAGAGGCGCCTATGGATTACGCCACTGTGTCAGCTAACTTTGCTGAGTTTCTCCGTGCTCATGAGGATGATAGGTCTGCATGCTCAGTGGAAAAACGGGCCAGTAAGATGCTCAAGAAGGCACACTAAATTGACTGCCAGGTATTCTCAATAGCTCGCTATGGCAGCTAGGCTTGGATTACGTAGACCCTTTAGCTATCAGGAATTTATTGCAGGCTGAGACATCAGTGTCTCGATCTCATCAGCTTCGATGGGAATGTTAGACATGAGATCTAGGTTTTCTTTTTCTCCAATAAGAACGTTGTTTTCAAGGCGTATGCCTATTTTTTCATCCGGAATATAAATGCCAGGCTCGATGGTGAGGACCATGCCCGCGGCATACGGTTCATCAGGTGGGCAAACATCATGGACATCGAGGCCCAGGTGATGTGATGTGCTGTGCATGAAATATTTTTTTACCAGAGGTTTGCTGGAGTCTTGTTGTTTAGCCTCATCTTTATCAATGAGCCCTAACTCGATAAGTTCACCTTCCATAAAATCAATGGTTTGATTTTGATAGTCCTTAGGAGTGAGACCAGGGCGTAAGATCTTATTGGACTTCCTGAGAACTCGAAGAACGGCGTCATAGACGGCTCGTTGCCGTTTGGTGAATTTGCCGTTAATGGGAACTGTCCGAGTCATGTCTGAGTTCCAATTGCCATATTCTGCGGCAACATCCATGAGTAATAATTCGCCATCCTGGCAGCGTTGGTTATTCTTTATGTAGTGAAGTGTACAGCTGTTTTTGCCGCTGGCGATGATCGGGGTGTAAGCAAATCCTGTGGATTGTCGCTTGATGAATTCATGGATAAATTCAGCTTCAATTTCCCATTCGCCCACGCCTTGCCGGATAAAGCCAAGCACGCGCCTGAAGCCCGCTTCGGTGATATCACAGGCTTTCTGTATCATCTTAATCTCCAGGGGGTGTTTGATGACTCTGAGTTGATGCATCAAGGGAGCGAGCCGTTCATGTTGATGATGAGGGTATTTTTGACGGCATTTTTCTAGTAATCGGATGTCACGAGTTTGCACGGTCATGTCAGCTCGTGGGTGCTCATTAGCGTTGAGGTAAATATGCTCAGCTTGTTGAGTGAGGCGCTCCAAAACAGTATCGAATTGACAGTTCCACTGGACATTAGAAATGCCAGATAGCTTAGTCGCTATTTGCTGGGAGAGTTTTTCACCTTCCCAAATGGCAATGTGCTGGCTGGTTTCTTTGATAAATAGAATCGCTCGATCTATTTCTTCAATTGCATCAGGGAATAAGAGTAAAGTGCTCTCCTCTTGATCGATACCAGAGAGGTAATAAAGATCTGAGTTTTGCCGCCAAGGAAGGGTGCCGTCCGCATTGGTGGGCATCAAGTCATTGGAGTCAAGTATCGCCATGCTGTTGGGTTTGAGCATTGCCGATAATCGGGATCGGTTATAGACGAAAAGTTGTGAGTCGGCGGGGTCGTATCTCATGCTGTCGGTATCAGTGGTAGAGGTATCAGATGCGAGTTTTGACGTTACGTTTCAAATCAATTCAATCTCGCCCCCAGCCTAATTTTTGCCGCAGTGTTGAGTAGAAATTACGGCCTTCTAGGCGAAGTAGCGGCAAAGCGTGCCCAGCTTGCTCGACTTGGATGCGATCGCCTTGATTAATCGCCATGACATCACGACCATCTACGGTGAGAAACATCGGGCATTCTGCATTCTCCGCGGGGGCAAGCTCAACCAATGAGCTGTGTGAAACCACCAGAGACCGGTTGCTCAGTGAGTGAGGGCAAATTGGGGTGATCACAAAAACTTCAGCTTTTGGAGCTATGAGCGGCCCACCTGCAGAGAGCGAATATGCTGTTGACCCTGTAGTGGTGGCAACAATCAAACCGTCTGCACGATAGTGGTTGAGTAACTCGCCGTCTACCCAGGCATCCAGCTCAACAAGGCGCCCAGTTTGACCACGCGCAAGGGTGACCTCATTGAGGGCCCGAAAGCTCTTCTGTTCACCATTAGCCGATGTAATGGTTGCGCGTAGTTGCATGCGTTTGATCAGGGTGTAGTCTTTTTGAGCGACGGCTTTGGCAAAGATATCGAGCTCGCTGTCAGTGCATGTCGTGAGGAATCCCAACGTTCCCACATTAATTCCCGCGACAGGGATGTCAGCTGGTCCGAGCTGATTGGCGGCATTCAGCATGGTGCCGTCACCTCCTAATACGGCGACGAGGTCGCAGGTGGCTGCCAGCTCCTTGGGCGCGATACCTCCAGCTGCATTGATTATTTCCGCAGTGGCGGTTTCAAGTACCGGCGTAAGTTTTTCACGCTCAAGAGATCTACAGAGATTCTTGATGATTTGATCTACCCCTTTTTTATTCGGGTTTGCGAGGATGCCTACTTTCACAGGCGCAGGCTAAGATGTTTTTGGGCAAAGTTACAGATTAAATCCATGTTGTGAATTTAAACGAAATCAGCATCTTGTAAAAGTTAAGTAATTATGATAATTAAAACCCATGAAACATTGTAGATCTGCTTCTAAACCAACAAATAAGTTTACACATCGAAGGGCGGTTCTTCTGGGCGCAACATGTCTTCTCACAATGAGTTCCTGTAACAAAATGAGCGAGCTGGTGGATCGTATCAAGGATATGGGAGGCCAGGGGAGTAGTCATTCGACGGTGGACGCCATGAATCAGAAGGAGGCGCAGGCTCTGATTGCTAATGAATCAAAGCTGGTGATGGTGGAATTTTACACCGATACGTGAGGACCCTGTAAATCTTTTGCTCCCGTGCTGGAGCAGCTCGCAAAGGTGAACGCCAAAAAAGTTCGTATTGTAAAAGTGAATGCAAACCAAAATCTTGAATGGATGAGGCAAGAAAATATTCGTGGAGTGCCAACGGTTCAGTTTTATCTCAAAGGAAAGAAAGTGCACCAGTTTTCAGGCTCTTATCCCAAGGATGTTGTCCAGCAGCAGATTGACCTGCATGCTGCTTCTTGGGGAAAGGAGACCGATGAAGACGGCAACCCCATCATGCCTGCCATCCAGCCAATGCCCAAAGAATGGATGCCTCCCGGAGTGACGCCGGAGTGATTAGAGCTGCATGTAGAGTTGTATGAGCTGGTGTTTTCTCTCTTTCATGGGTGATTATAAGCTCTGAGCTTGCGCAACTACGCCATTGACCCCATGGGGCATAGTGTCTAGCTTCCGCGCCTCTAGAAGCCACCATATCCAATGAGCGAGGAAGCAAAAAACTACAAGGACACCCTTAGTCTGCCTGAGACTACTTTCCCCATGCGCGGGGATTTGGTAAAAAATGAACCCAAGCGTCTTGAGCGCTGGAATGATCAGGGTCTTTACCAAAGCATTCAGAAACGCCGTAAAGATCAAGGCGCGCCACGTTTTATTCTTCATGATGGACCGCCCTTTGCGAATGGTGATGTGCATATGGGCACAGCTTTGAACAAGGTGCTCAAGGATCTGGTGTTGAAATCTAAGACAATGGCAGGCTTTGAGACGCCTTATATCCCGGGTTGGGATTGTCACGGACTTCCCATTGAGTTCAAGGTGATGCAAGACGCGAGAAATGAGGAACCTGCTGAGGTGCGCCGGCGTTGTTCCGAATTTGCCCGTGGTTTCATTGATATTCAGCGAGAGAGTTTTCGCCGCCTCGGAGTATTTGGTGATTGGGAGAACCCTTATTTGACACTCGATCCTACCTATGAGGCCGACATCATCAGGACTTTTGGTAAGCTTGTTGAAATGGATGCTGTCTACCAGAGTCGCAAGCCTGTGCTTTGGAGTTATGGGGCAGGAACGGCACTTGCTGAGGCCGAGGTGGAGTATTTAGATAAAAAGAGCATGGCGGTATACGTTCGCTTTGCACTTAACGATGCCAGCGGCGATCTTGCTGGCGCCTCTATGGTGATATGGACCACGACTCCATGGACTCTTCCCGCTAACCTTGGTATCGCCGTTCACGAGCAGTTCAATTATGTATGTGGAACTTTTGTGCATGAGGATGGGCGCAAGCAGAAGCTCATTGTGGCCAAGGATTTGATCGATGATTTTGCAGCCAAGACGGGCTTTGTATTGAGCGAAACGCATTCCGGCTTCAAGGGCGGTGAGCTAGAGGGAATGCAAGCATCCCATCCATTTCTGCCACGCTCGGCGAAGATCATATTGGCGAATTTTGTGACGACGGAGACCGGAACGGGTGCCGTTCACATCGCTCCGGGTCACGGTGCAGATGACTATGTGGCTGGCCAGCAGAACGACCTAGGCCTCTTGTCCCCAGTGGATGCCGATGGTAAGTTTACAACGGAATGTGGTCTGGATGAATTGGTAGGACAGCACGTCTTCAAAACCAACAAGCGTATTACAGAAATCCTCGAAGAGGGAGGGAACCTGCTTGGTAGTGAGCTCTACGAGCACCAATACCCGCATTGCTGGCGGTCGAAGACACCGATTATTTTCCGTGCTGTTGAGCAATTCTTTATTTCGCTCAAAGACATTCGAGGCAAAGCCCTAGAGGAAATCGACAAGGTAGAATGGTTGCCTAAATGGGGCCGTAACCGCATATACGGCACGGTGGAGTCTAGGCCTGATTGGTGTATTTCACGGCAGCGTACCTGGGGTGTGCCATTGCCTGTTTTTTTCAATAAGGAGGGTGAAGCAATCATCAGCACTGAGCTGATTGCTAAAGTGGCTGATCTGGTTGAGCGTGAAGGAACCAATATTTGGTTTGAGCTTGATGATGCAGAGCTAGCAGCGCGTCTAGGCTTGCCAGAGGGCTGCACTAAATGCCGCGATACGCTTGATGTCTGGATCGACTCTGGCTCAAGTCATGTTGCGGTTATGGATCGGCACCCGGAGCTTTCTGCGCCTGCAGATCTTTATTTGGAGGCAACAGACCAGCACCGTGGATGGTTCCAGAGTTCGCTCATGCTTAGTGTGGCCGCTCGTGGTGCGGCCCCATACAAGGCGGTCATGACCCACGGATTTGTGGTGGATACCTCAGGTAAAAAAATATCGAAGTCCGGCAGCAAGCCGATTAATGCAAAGCATTATTACGATCAGTTTGGCTCTGATATCGTGCGCCTTTGGGCGGCCTCGGTTGACTGGCAGACTGAGGTTCCTTTTTCAGACAAACTCTTCAAGCAAGTCACGGATCCATATCGCCGTTTGCGCAACACCCTGCGTATTTTATTGGGTAACATCAATGGCTTTGATGCGAATACTCAGTCTGTTTCGAAGGAGGAAATGACCCTGCTTGATCGTTGGGTTCTTGAGCGTCTCAACGGGGTGATTTCAGAATGCAGTAAGGCCTATGACGCATATCAGTTCCGCAAGGTGTTCAATGAGATTAACCAATTCTGTGCCCATGAGCTCAGTGCGCTCTATATTGATATCACCAAAGATAGAATGTATTGTGATGCTCTAGATTCTAAGCGCCGTCTTGCAGCGCAGACAGTCATGTATCGTGTGTTTGATGCAGTGTGTCGCTTGATAGCGCCAATTCTTGCATTCACAGCGGATGAAGCGTGGGAGCATGCTGGTAATGAGGGCAGTATTCATGAGCAGGATTTCCCAGTAGTCGATCCAGATTTTCAATCTGGTGAGGCGGTAGCTCAGATTGATGTGCTCTTGGAATTACGAGCAGTCATTCAGACGGCGATCGAGAGGGAAGTGCAGGCCAAAGCTTTCAATAAAAACAATGAAGCGCACGTCACGGTGACCCTTCCCGAAACCCACCCTAGTCGAGCGCTTTTGGCGGACAGAGATTTTGTCACTGAGTTTTTCATACTGGCGGATCTTCAGCTAGAGATTGGAGCTGACATCACAGCCACGGCTAAAGCCACGGATCACTCCATGTGTCCACGATGCCGTAGGTATGAGCCACTGGTTACTGAGCTCTGCAGCCGTTGTAGTGAGGTTGTCTAGGCTCTCACTATGCCTCACACTAATAGAAGCATCCGATGAACAAGAATTTATCCAACGAAAAATTGGTAAGGCAGGTGCTATACATCACTGTTCCGCTTTATATTCTGGATCAGATATCGAAGTGGTGGGTGGTCATGAGCTTTAAGGTTCCTTTTGTCCTTCATGAGGGAAACAAATATTTTGTCCAAGAGGACACACGCCCAGTCATTGAAGGGTTTTTCAACCTAGTAAGGCGTCACAATCAAGGAGTTGCTTTTGGTATAGGCAATGGCACGACGTGGGCTCCTGTTGTATTCCTTCTGGCGCTGGTCATCGCGCTTTTTCTGATTATGTTTTTTTGGAAAAGGGGCGCTTTTGAGGGCCCGTCGCGTTGGTCTGCGCCTCTGCTTTTGGCCGGCATTCTCGGTAACTTAACAGACCGTTTGTTCCAAGGTTTTTGGCTTGAGGCATATTCAGATGCCGGCTTCTGGCAACGTCTAGGGCAGGGCTATGTAGTTGATTTTCTCGATTTCAAGCTGCCTCTTTATGATAAAATCATGCCCTCGAGTGGCGGCCACTGGCCGGCGTTCAATGTGGCAGACAGTTGTATATCAGTCGCGGCAACGCTCTTATTTTTGACAGCGATCATTGAGATTAAAAAAGAGATGGCTGAGAAAAAAGCGACCAAAAACAAGCCGGTTCAATAAATTAAGGGATCCATTCTTGATTCTCAATTCAAGTCAATTAGTATCAAGGTCGTGAAATGGGATAGGTTAGCAATGAATAGGCAACTCAAGGCTTATTGGAAAGTTGCCCTTGTCTGTTTATGCGCCTTTTGGGTAAGCATCGATATTCCCTGTCAGGCGCAGCAGCAAGAACCAGGGGACAAATCAGCCAGCAATATTACATCACCCCCGGATAACCAGGTGTTAGATCAGGCCAATGTTTTCCTTGAACACCCGGAGGTCTTAGCCGAAATGGTAGGTCGCCTATTAAGGATGAAGGATGACTATGAATATCCTGTCTATCTCGCAGTTTATTACAATGTGTTGGATGCTAGTCTTCGGGAACGAGCAGATCAGCTTTATGAGTCATGGATCGGTGATTCGGGGCGAGGCATGGTGATCGTGTATCAGCTCGATCCGGTGGTCTATGGTGACAACCCGGCGATGGCATATCACAAGGGGGATGGTTTGGATCCGCAGTTCGGAGGTGAATTTTCTCCGATTCCTGAGAGGGATATGATTGCTATGCTTACAAAGATTTCACCGCAGGTTGATAGTAATGCTGATGGGCATCATGCATCGATCAGCGCACTTGTCTCAGCTCTTGAGACTGAAATAA
The DNA here is from genome assembly GCA_009937455.1 of Verrucomicrobiaceae bacterium. Lineage (GTDB taxonomy): Bacteria > Verrucomicrobiota > Verrucomicrobiia > Verrucomicrobiales > Akkermansiaceae > Oceaniferula. The sequence goes on from JAACFN010000004.1 coordinate 14,598, forward strand.
CCCGTTATCATGATATTCCAGCTGCAAGCTGGAAAGATTCCGACAGTTTGCTCATGATCGCCGTATTCTCAGGATTTGTGATTGCGATACCCTTGATCGGTATGCTGATACGGCGCTTGTTATTGAGCTCCAGCAATCAGTCCAGAAAAACGTATTATTTCCCCGATGTCCAGGTCGCCTACAGGCTTGGTGCTCCTTATGGTGGAGGTTGGGTCAGTGAGAAGGGTTTTGCTCCACCTTCTCCGCAGCAGTCAAACGTTTCCCCCGGTTAGGAAAAAACATCGATACACCATATACAATGGGGTAGGCAAGGATGCTTAAAACAATGCCGCTAGCGAGGAACCCTACCACAAAGTCAGCAGGGCTACCCTCTACCTTGACGCCAAGAAAGGAAACTTCTGTGACTTTATCAAAAGGCAAAGGAATGCGGATATGCTCGCGAATCCAATGACCAAAATTGATTTGTAGCGCGATAAGAGGGGGGTGGGTGAATGGATTGGTTACCCAGCATGCCGCCATCGACACAGGAATGTTGACCCTTGCCCTCATGCTGGCAAGTGCGGCCAATAGCATTTGAAAAGGTAGCGGAAGCATTGCACAAAATAAACCGATCGAAAGTGCTCCCGAGACGGTGTGTCTGCATGGGTGCCACAGATCACGTTGGAATAGAGGTTTAATCAGAGCGGTGAGCCATGGACGCTTTCTGATATGAGGGTGGCGCAGATAGCGATAGGCTTTCCTAACCATTTTAAGGTATCTGCGCTTCATGGTTGAGAGAATAAGGGTATGAGATGGTCTGGTCGCTTTTTCGAGGTAAGGCGTGCCACACAAAGTGAATGTTTGTAGTTAGTATAGATCAATGAATTTGTATACCCTACATGTTGGCAGTGGGTATAAAAAACCCGCCACTGTGGTTCAGGGCGGGTCTATAAAGTAGGTTGCTCAAGTAGCAATTAAGCGTTGAACGAATCAATTACCACTTCTGAGTGCGGCTGTGATAGTAACGGTCAAATCCCAATGTGGGTGGGAATTCAGACAAACCATCGTGAGGATTCATTTCAATGCGGTGATCTTCACCACATCGCTCATAGGGTGGCTTAAAGGTTCCTTTATAGGTCGGGCAGTGAAAAGTGAAGAGCTCGTAAAATCCATAACCGATGCGCTTGAATGCACGACGGGATCCGTCCATCACACCGTATGTCCAACCGGCTGAGGGCCCGTATCGCTCAGTCTTGCGTACCATCTGTTCTGGGATTTCGACAAGGCCATGGAGAATGTTGCTGACGGCACGACCCAGCTTGCGGGATGAGGTGTAAGTGGATCCAGGAGGAGCCTGAATGTCTGCCATTACACCTACACTGGTGACGACAAATGCTGTAAGGATGCATAATGAACGTTTCATGATAAATTTATAATGCATCTATTTTTATAATCTTGCAATGGGAAAATTGTTTTTTTCATTGTCTCAATAGCTTTATTTTGAGTCGTTTGCATTTGGTTCGTTGTTGCCGACTGCTTTTTCTACCTTACGAATGGCTCGTTCCGCATAGTCAATAATACGGTCACTCTCACCTTTGGTGAAGGGGCTGAGTAGAGGAATCGCCCATTCGTATTTCTGCATAGCAAGTCCTCCGATGATGAATTCTTTTTCAGCATCAGTTTCCGCTGTATTAGTCAGTGCTTGCCATAGATTTTTCAGTTCATCAGAATCTCGGTCACGCGCGGTATTGAGAATTTCATCAATGGTTTTATACGCATCCTTGCGCATCGTTTTGTTTTTTGGATTCTTTAAAAACTCGATAAGGGTAGGTATTTTTTCGTCATTTCCCAATTTGCCAAGTGCAGTAAGGGCCGCATTTTGATAGGCCGGATTCCCTGAATTGAGGGCATCATTGATCGCATTCTCTGCCAAATCATCACCTGTGGCGCCGAGGATACGCAGCATTGAAAGTTTGATGTTTTCGTCCTGGGCACTCTCATAGGAATCATAAATATCGCTTTCATAGCTTGCGCCTTTGGAAGATGCTTGAATGATTGAGAGCAAGGCCATCTCTGCAGCTCTACGTACTGAGGGATATTCTGAATTCTTGACCAAGCCGAGAAGGTCTTTGACATAATCGCCAGCTTTCGGGTCAGCGTGGCATGACCGGATAGCGTAGATTGCGGCAGCAGCGGAATCTTCCTCGGAGCTTTCTTTGGCGTAATCAATAAGGGCCTGGAGATTTTTTGACTTTGCTTGGAATCCGATGACATCCTTTAGCAGACCAGAACGTATGCTAGACGGACATTTTGCATTAAGGGTGTGATTAAGGATGATAGTGGAGAGATCGTAGCCGCCGTCAGCTTTCGCAAAACGCAGGACTTGCAGTATGAGTGGCTTCTGCTTGTTTTCTTGCATGCTTGTAGCCTCGTTGAGAATCCGTTTGAGCTCTGGCTCGGTCAAAAGAATGCCATCGAGCGCTAGTTTACTTATGCCTTCATCGCTTTCATCATCATTGAGGGTTTTTGCCTCTTTCATCACCTCATTATAGAGGTTATCAAGTTTGCGTTTTTCCATGTAAGACCTGCCCAAAACACCAGCAAGGATGACCACGGCTATGAGCATACTGATGAGAGCCCATTTTGCACCATTGGAGAGGGTCCTCTGTGCGCTATCCATGCCCAGTGCTGAATCGCCTGGGATGGAGCCTCCGCCCTGAGCTGCGCTTGCAGGTTTTGTCATGGGCTGGGCTTTGATCTTAGCCGTTTGGGCGCCCTTTGTGTCAGCTTCTGTTGGCTTGTTGACCTTGATGGTAGGTGGGGCAGCTTCCATTTCAACGGTAGGCGTGGCCATTTTAACCGTTGGGGCAGCCATTTTAACGGTTGGGGCAGCCATTTTAACCGTTGGGGCAGCCATTTTAACCGTTGGGGCGGCCATTTTAACGGTAGGTGCTGCTTGGGCAACTGGATCAGTGGTCGTCTTGGCAACGGGAGTTTGGTTAGTAAGAAGCTTGGCCGTGGGGACGGGTCCGGTTGGCAGGGTGGCTGACATGGGCTCATTTTCCATGGCGAAGAAGCGTTCCAGTGCTTCACGTGCGTTGAACGGCCTTTGGTCCACTTGGCGCTCGATATGCCACATGATCCAATCAGCGCCCCATTGAGGAATGTCTTGCCTCAGTTCTTGGATCGGAGTGACGTGGTGCTGAAGGTGGCTGATCATGACCTGGGCGGCACTCTCTCCATCAAAAGGATGTTTGCCGGTAAGTGCATAATAAAAGAGGCAGCCGAGAGCATACATATCGGTGCGCTGGTCCAGAGGTGTACGTTCAAATTGCTCTGGGGCCATGAAGAAAATTGAGCCAAATACAGCATCGCCATGGTCAATGGTCTGTAAGGACGGAGATGATGAGAATTTAGCGAGTCCAAAGTCTACGATTTTGACCTGAAACTTTCCGGATGGTAGCCAGCATATCATGAGATTGCTGGGCTTAAGATCACGGTGGATAAGATTCAGATTCTGTGCTGCGGCCAGTGCTTCCTCGGATTGTAAGATGATCTCGCGCAGGTCGTCCCAGGTGAGTGTGTTTTCTTCAACCATCTCATCAAGAGTGCGGCCGTTGATGAGCTCCATGACCACGTAGGGGCCATCGTCATCTATTCCGGCATCATAGATCGTTACGATGTTTGGATGCTGAATAGAAGAGAGTGCGGTGGCTTCTTTGAGGAGGTTTTTGGTGGCTTCCTCTTGGTCTTCGTGTCCTCCGTCGGCGAGCACGCGCTTGATGGCGACTTCTCTATTTAGCTGTGTATCGAAAGCCCGATAAACAGAACCAACCCCCCCCTGGCCAATTTTCCCTTTAATTTCGTATCGCTCTTTGCTCATAGCAGTTGTGTAAACCTATTTCTTAGGGTTCGGCAAAACAAGCGGTGGTGCAATCATCAATTTCATTATTCAAATAAAGCAGCGTCCCAAAAGCCTGGCGACACCATGTGTCATGGCAGCAAGTTTCGGTTGCGCATCAACTAGTGCTAAGGGATAGTCGCCTTAATGAGTGACAAAAAAGATAAAGATTTCCCAGATCCAGACGAGCTGCAGAAGATGCTCAAAGACATGTTTGGCAAGATGGGCGCTTCTGTGACGATGCCTGGTTTTTCACAGGGTGATATGCCTGCACCATCTCAGGGGGATTCAAGTGGGCCTTCAGAGGTGAAGCGTGCCGATGAAATTTTCGATTTTAATTACAAACCACGCGATATCAAAGCTCACCTTGATCGCTTTGTGATTCGCCAAGACGAGGCTAAAAAAGCCCTCTCTATTGCGGTGTGTGATCATTATAATCATGCCAAGTACATGCGTTCTTACGAGCAAGAGCATGGGAAAACTCCTGATGGGATCGAGTATCAGAAGCAGAATGTGATTGTGGTGGGCCCAACGGGTGTTGGAAAAACCTATCTTGTGAAGCATATCGCCGAGATGATGGGCGTTCCATTCGTGAAAGCGGATGCGACTAAATTTTCAGAGACGGGCTATGTCGGTGGCGATGTTGATGATCTTGTTCGGGAATTGGTTCAAAAAGCGGAGGGGGATATGGAATTGGCGGAGTATGGCATTATTTATATCGATGAAATCGACAAGCTTGCCAGTAGCGGCGGTAATAGCATGGGGAGAGATGTCAGCGGGCGCGGCGTTCAGACCACCTTGCTTAAGCTGATGGAGGAAACGCAGGTGGCGGCTAGAAACCCCAATGATATGAAAGGCCAAATGATGGCGATGATGGATATGCAGAATGGTGGTGATGGTGGCAAGGACACCATTAACACGCGGCACATTCTTTTCATTGTAAGTGGTGCGTTTTCAGGACTTGAAAAAGTGGTTAAAAAGCGCCTGCGTTCTGGGCAGATTGGATTCGGGGCGGATGTGGCTAAACCTCTGCATGAGGGTGAATTGTTCAGTGAGGTTAATACCCAGGACTTTATTGATTATGGCTTTGAGGCTGAATTCATCGGCAGATTACCGGTGCGTGTGGTTTGTGAGAAATTGGAGGCCAAGGATTTTGTTAATATTATGCAAAATTCGGAAGGTAGTTTGTTGCGTCAGTATGAGCGTGAATTTGCCGCCTACGGCATTCAAGCTAAGTTTGAGGATTCAGCAATCGAGCGTATTGCGGAGCGCGCGGAGACCGAGAATACAGGTGCGAGGGCTTTGATGACCGTTTGTGAAAGCTTGTTGCGCGATTTTAAATTCGAGCTTCCGGGCACGGCTGTCAGTGAGTTGACGATTGATGCGGATCTGATTGATAAACGCGATGAGGTGTTGGCGAAGTATCGAGAGCTTGGAAAGAGGGGGGACGTTGCCAAGACCAAGGAGGAAGTAGAGCTTTATTGCCGTGAATTTTACGAACAGCACGAGATCAAAATCGTCTTCACCGACGAGGCCATAGAGCTTCTGGGTGCAGAAGCAGCCAAGCAGGCGCGTAGTGCTCTGCAGATATGTCAGCAGCGTTTCAAAGATTATCAGTTTGGTTTGAATCTGATTCAGAAAAACACGGGCAGATGTGAGTTTGAATTAGGCATTAAGGCGGTGGCCGATGCCGACGCATTCCTGAGTGAGTGTATTGTGCAATCCTATAAGGATGTCGCTGAGCGAGCTGATAAGAGTGCTGATAAGGATGCTGATAGTGCTACAGGAATTGGTGATGGCAAAAATGGTGTTGATGATATTTGATCTTCTTTGAAGAATCTCAGGCATCTACAGCCCAGCTATGAACACACAACATCACGCAGCTCAGCCTTATCCGCCTGGTAGGATAGGTAGCTCTTGCATGCTCTATGGAGGAGTGAGCATGGCCTTGGCTCTGGCGATGCAATTATTGGGTTTGTTTGAGCAGGGCGATGTCAGGCTGCAACAATCACTATCAGGGATATTACCCTATTCATTCCAGACCGTTGTCTCTGAGCCTGTGCTGTTTATGGTGGCGGCTATATTTTCTTTTGGTATTGCTTTTGCGGTGCTTGATTCACCAGCAGTATGGCGGCGTATTGTGCTTGGCTTGACCGCCTTGGTGCTTGTGCTGGCAGTGGTTCCCGTGTGTGCGCTTTGGCAGATATATTTCTCCCCGTTTTTTGTGGTCGTGGCCTTCTTTTGGGCGTGGTTTTGTACGATGATGTATACCAGCCACCACGTGATGCCTTGTGAGATCACCGTTGCAAAGAAAACGCATGAGCCTCATGCTCAAGTTCATTCGAAGTCAGATATATTAGCAGGTTCATCAGCGCAGAATCCGGCAAGGTCTTCCGATGCGGAAGGGGGTCATGAAGTGGTAAAACCAAGGAATGATCCAGACACTAAGTATCAACCTAAGGATTAAAAATCAAATGGCTAAAGCAGATTATCCAGAACCCGTTGTTGAGTTGATTGCCGAGTTGAAGAGACTTCCAGGTATAGGGCCGCGTAGTGCTGAACGCATCGCGGTTTGGCTTTTACAACATCCTAAGTCTAACGCCATTGAGGTGTCAGAGGCTGTGCTCATGGCAAAGCAAAAGGTGAGTTCTTGTGATGTCTGCGGCTTTTTTTCTAGTGATGATGGTTGTCCCGTGTGCAGCGACGATCAGCGTGATGTTAACGAGCTTTGTGTCGTTGAGCAGGCCACCGATGTGCTGCCTCTTGAGCGCTCAGGTGTCTTTAAGGGTTACTACCACTGCCTGGGCGGGAAGTTGTCACCCTTGGATAATGTAAGCCCGGAGAATTTACGTATTACCCCTCTCATTAAAAGAGTCGAGGCCAACCCTGGGGTAGAGGTTATTCTGGCACTGGGCTCCGATGTGGAGGGCGAGGCTACAGCTAACTATCTCGCTGAGGCCTTGATTAGTCGTGAGTGCCAAGTGACCCGCATTGCTCAGGGCTTGCCCGCTGGAGGAGGACTTGATCATGCTGATGATCTCACCCTGATGCGTGCGCTCCAAGGACGCAGGAAGATGGGGGAGTGATCAATCTTTTGCTGCTTTCGGGTCAAGCGCGTCGCGCAAGCCATCACCGAGGAAGTTCAAGGCGAGTAAGGTCAGCGAGAATGTGATCGAGGGGATAATAAGTAAGCGTGGGTGGGTTTCCATGTAGTTTGCACCTTCGCTAAGAAGAATGCCCCAAGAACTGTTGGGAGACTCTACGCCGAGTCCAAGAAATGAGAGGGTGGCCTCAGTCAGGACAAAACCTGGAACAGTAAGGGTGGCATAAACAATAATAGGGCCAAGCATGTTGGGCATGATATGACGCATGAGTATCTGGCGATGGCTGAGTCCCAGGGATACGGCGGCTTCGACAAATTCCTGCTTCTTGAGAGAGAGGACCTGAGCTCTAGCGACACGTGCCATAGTGAGCCAACCGAGTGCACCTATAGCGATGAATAAAGGCACTAAGTTGATGAATTTTTTGATGAATACTTCCTGCCCAGGCCACAGACTGACAAGCTGATCGGTAAGCTCCTTGGCGTGTTCTGAGATCAGTAAGGAAAACAAAATAACCAGAACGAGAAAAGGTAGCCCGTAGAGGATGTCGACAATGCGCATCATCAGGCTATCAGTCTTGCCGCCAGCGTAACCAGCAATAGACCCATAGATAAGGCCAATGATGACGGATACTGTAGTGGCAATGATACCTACGAGGAGCGAAATTTGCCCGCCATAAAGTAAGCGAGCAAGAAGGTCTCTGCCGGATTGGTCTGTGCCGAGCCAGTTATTTTTGTTAGGGTCTAGGAAAGTGTTATTTAAGTTCTGATTGTTGGGGTCTGCGATAATGGAGAAGGCTGGCAGGATAAAACATAGGACGCCGATCACAAATAAAACGACGAGGCTCGCCATCGCCATCTTGTTTTTCTTGAGACGAGCCCAAGCATCAGACCACAAGGATTGGCCTTTGCTGAGATCTTGGCTCTGTGTTTGGTTGCTCATGATTGATGGTGGCATATAGTTCCGTCAGGCTCTGATGCGAGGGTTGAGCATGACGAGCACAATGTCAGCGGCGAGGTTGGCAAAAACAATCAGTGAGCCGAATAGAATCACGACCCCCTGCAGGAGAAAGTAATCACGGTCTTTGGTGGCATTGACAAAGTGTTGTCCCATGCCCGGCACTTGAAAAATGGTTTCGATAATAAAAGACCCAGTGATTAATGCCGCAAATGCTGGGCCAATATAGGCGACAGCGGGAATAATGCCTCCGCGAATGGCATGCTTAGTGACCACGATGGCAGGGTGCACCCCCTTGGCATGTGCCGTGCGTATATAGTCCTGATTGAGTACTTCGAGCATGCCGCCGCGGGTGATCCTAGCTAGATAGGCGGCTGTTCCCAAGCCGAGGGTGAGCGCCGGTAGAATCCAGTCAAAGGGGTCACCCCAGCCGGCGACTTTAAGAAATGGAACGCGTGTCGCTATATGACCTGCTAGTAATGGGGCAATGACAAAGGAGGGGATGCTAATGCCAGCCATGGCGATGATCATGGTGCCGTAGTCGATATAGGAATTTTTTTTCAGGGCTGAGAGAATGCCGGCGGGGATGCCGATGAGTATGGCGATGGTGATGCCCGCGATACCGAGTATGAGCGAGGCGGGAAAAGAATGCTCGATGATCTTGGCTACTGGTTGTTCTTTGACCGGTGAGTCGCCCATATCACCCTGTATGAGTAAACCTAGATAAACGCTAAATTGCTCAGGGTAGGACTTGTCGAGGTGGAAGCGCTCTTTGTTTTTTTCAATGATATGAGCTGAGTGAGCTTTTTCTCCAGAAAAGGGGTCTCCGGGCATGAGCCTGACGAGTACAAAGGTGATCAGAAGTAGGCAAAAAACCACAACGATTCCCTGGAGTAGGCGGCTGACGATGGTGCGGAGCATGCGGGCTGTGTTCTCGATGGGTTAGTTCGCATCCGAGAGTTCTAGGTCGACGAACTTGTAGGGATGATTGTTGAGCAAGAGGGGATGCCAGCCTTTGACGGAGGTGTGTAGGAGGTAGTTGGTGGTGTACCAATAGACAGGAATAATAGGCATTTCAGAGAGGAAGAGGGCTTCGGCCTGTTCGAGAATACGTAGACGTGCATCTGGGTCCTTGGTTTGCTCTGCGGTGGCGAGCAGCGCCTCGTATTGCTTGTTGGACCAACCTGTGCGGTTATTGCCATCCCCAGTTTTCCACATGTCGAGGAAGGTGGTGGGGTCTGGGTAGTCACCGATCCAGCCTCCAAGCGCCAGCTGGTAATCAAGTTCCGACATACGGCTGAGGTAGGTTTTCCACTCCCGTTGTTCGATTGAGACTTCAGCATCGAGATGTTTTTTCCACATGTCCTGATAAGCTTCGCTGAGTCGCTTGGAGACTTCTCTGTCTGTGGAGAGCAGTGTCACGCGTAGTTTCTTGCTGCCTTCGTAGCCAGCTTCTTGCAGTAGTTGCTTGGCGCGTATCGGGTCAAAGGAAACCGCGTTTGGCGTGTGGTAATCTTCAGTCGGAGGTACCATGCCGTAGGCAGGTTTCTGCCCTCCTTTCAAGATATGGGTGATGATCGCCTCTGAGTCGATGGACAGCGCGAGCGCTTGCCTTACTTTTAATTCCTTGAGCGTGGGGTCGGTGACATTGAAGCGGATGAAATTGGTTCCCAGGTAGGTTTCTTGGCGGAGATATTTTTTATAGTGATTAGATGCATGCTCGATCATTTCTGGCGCCAGCCCATAGGTGGCATGAAGTTGTTCATTAAAAAACATCCGCGCCTCAGTGTATTGGTTGGAGACAGGCAGAAAACGAATGCCCTTGAGTTTTACCGTGTCCTTGTCCCAGTAGTTGGCGTTTTTCTCCGCATGGATATAATCGTTGAGACGCCACTGCTTGAGAATGAACGGACCATTGGAGACAATGTTTTCAGGTTCCGTCCAGGGGGTATTGCGCTGGTCAATGCTGCCGTGCTTAAGGATGATGTGTTTAGGCACAGGATACCAGGTGTAGTGCTTGGTGAGATCGGGAAGAAAGGGGATCGAGGCCTTGAGCTTGATTTTAAGCGTGTATGGGTCAGGGGCACTGACTCCGACGGACGAGAAGTCCTCAGTTTTGCGCTTGTTGTAGCTTTCAGCCCCCTGGATGTAGTAGAGCATGCCAGCGTACTCGGCACCGAAGTCGGGATGCAGAATGCGCTGGTATGAGAACAGAAAATCCTCGGCAGTAAGTGGCGTGCCATCAGACCATTTGCCATCTTTACGGAGTTGGAAGGTCCATTCGGTAAAATCATCATTGGCCTGCCATGATGCTGCAGCTCCCGGGAGATGAATGCCTTGTTTGGAGGGGTGCTCAACACAGAGGCCCTCGAACAGAGCCCTGATGATATTACTCTCGATGACTCCGGTAACAATTTGCGGATCGAGGCCTTGGGGTTCCGTGCTGTTTCCCAACACGAGGATTTTTTTCTCCGTGTAGGTGTCAATGGGAGGGTCACCCTTGCATGAGACCAAGGCGAGGCCACATGCAGTGAGTAAAAGGTAAACCATGTGAGCAAAGCTCATGTCGAGAAAAGTGGCGGTTTTACCAAGAATGTGGAGACTTTTTTGGATGAAAATGAGATTGCAGCCGATTTGCAGAGATTGGCACGTGTCAGCTGAAGGCTCTTTTTTATGGGGCAAATTTCTAGAGTGAGTCTCTTAAGAAGACTCATGCGCTGCCTTTATCGATTTTGACACGGGGTTTGTTCATGATTTTAGCGATAAAGGGTGAGGTCATGGCGCGTAGCAGTGCGCTGTAGTTGAGTTGGAAGGGGATTTGAGCTCCCAATTTCATGCTGCCTCGATAGTGGCTCGTGTCGACCACAAGGTGATCGCTACTTGCTGCAAGGATCTTGAGACCAGGGGGAGGCACGAGCCCGTCTGGGTCCGTGTCTTGTCTGCCAATCGCCAGGATGGCCTGAGTAATGCTTCCTCCGTCGCGGCTTGGAACCACCGTGCCAAAGGCCGCCTGTGCAATCTTACCCCATGGCTTGGATGGTTTGGTTTTCAACTCGATGACCTCAGCAAATAAGGTGATGGCGTCGGTGTGTAGACCTTTGATCCTCTGGCGATGCAGCGGTTCGCATCCGAGGAGTAGAGATTCACCTAATCGTAAGTTATTGATACGTCCGGTGTCGGCTCCACTGAGTGCCCATGCTAGATTTGCCGAATTGCCACCAGAGACCGTGTTCACAATTGGGCCGAATGTTGCATCGATTGAATCCGCCAGCGCGGAGAGTTCGGCCATATTGTGACGGTCGGGCGCGACGCCACTTCTGCATGCGAGGTTCGTGCCAATCCCCATAAAGATAATATTGGGGAGGCGGAGGACCGCGCGGACCGTTTTCTCGATTAGTGGGGGCATAATTCCCTCACGAAGATCTCCGAGTTCCACCATGAGTATAATAGCATGAATACGGTTTAGCCTCTTTGCCGTTTCTGAAAGTTTGCGGATCACCTTAATCTCCGTATTAAAGCTCACATTGGTTAGTTCTACCACCTGATCAAGCTGACTGAGCATCGGAGTGCGGATGAGGGTCATGGACGCGCCCATCTGCGCACCGCGCATGGTTTTTATGTTTTCAACTCGTGAATCTCCCAGTCCAATGACACCAGCTCTGAGCCATGCATTGGCAATCTCAGGAGCTCCCAAAGTTGCCTTGGTGACACCAGTGACCGAGATTCCTTTCTCGTGAAGGCGCGTTACCAGCGTCAGCGCATTGTGTGAGATCTTCTCGAGATTGATTTCCAGGCGTGGTGCAAGCTGGTGGACTAAGTTGATATTTCAGCTCCGATCTGGGGGAAGACGGAGAGAACCATCTGAACTAAACGCTCGGGAGATCGAGTCAGCACATCCGTGGACGGAATTCCTAATTCATTCTCGTATTTGATGATAGCTTCAGAAACTTCGGCATCGGTCATGTTTTCATGATTGAGGGTGAGGCCGATGACCTTCGTTTTTGCAAAGGTTTCGATGAGCTCGATTTCAGATGCTGGGGTGGGCATCGGCATGTCGTCAAAATCGCATCGATGCTTCCTTCCTGGAGCATGCTGCAGCACTACGGCCTGGGGGCAACTTCCACGGAGAATGAAGCTAGAAGTTGAGTAAGCCGGATGACTCAAGGAACCTTGGCCTTCTATTAAAATGACATCTGGGTTTTCGTTCTCGATAGCTTCCAGGATCGTGGCTTCCAATTCTCCTGCGCAAAATTGAGAGGGCACTGCATCGAGGGCTAGGCCGTAACGAGCCCCTTGGATTAGTCCTGTCTGACCAGTGCCAATCATGATGGCCTTGATACCGCGTGCCTTGAGTTCACTTGCTAGGATGGTGGCTGTGGTCCGTTTGCCAATGGCGCAGTCAGTGCCAAGTACTGCGATGCGCGGGCAGCTGGCTTGTGTGATGCGACCGCTGAATACTCTTAAATCTTTCTTGGCCCGAGGTTTCCTGACATCACGAATAATGACTCCGGATTTGGCGCAAGCGGCTTTGAATTCGGGGTCATCGTTGAGGAACTCATGGAGCCCGTTGACAATGTTAATTCCATAACCGATGGCGCGTAGAAGCAGCCGCCTCTCCGCGGGCGAGAGCATTCCGCTTGCAGGAGCGATTCCGAAAATGAGATGATTCGGAGCGCGGCCAGCGTGTGCTAAGGCGGTGCCTAGATCACGGTAGATTGGAATGCCGCTTTTTTTGCCGTCTAAAACTTCGCCGGCGTCTTGCCCCTCCTTTGCACTGTCGATGATCGAGAGAATTTTGTATTTTTCCGAATGCCGAGCTAAGCCATTGGCAGTCTTTCCGTCAATCCCGCCGAAGTTGCCTTCACAATAAACGATCGCGGTTTCTGGGCGAACCTCTTTGATCTTGGGAGACGACTCCGCTGGTTTGGCAAATAGGTCGGATTCGGTTTGCGAACCAAAAAAATTCGGCTTCGCGGTTGAGTGTGTATTTTTAGACATAGGCGTTCCTCGAGCTGGACTCGGAGGAGCGACGGGTTCGTGTTAGCCAGAAGTAGCTAAAAGTCAACGAGAGGTCCCAGCCAAGATAAACATGCAGATTTTTTATGATAACACGGATCTTGGTCTTAGATAGGATTTTTTTTTACAACAGGAATAGAGGGCTTGCTTAGCCAGATGTGGTATCATAAAAAACAACAGGTAATCTGGTGAGTATTCAGCCAGCTGACTGCTCTTTTTATGAAGGCATACTTTATCCGCAGGTTCATGCTTGTACCCATCACCTTGTTGGGGGTGACCTTGATTGTGTTTACCCTGACACGATTTATGCCGGGTAGCCCAATCGAGCGTGCGATGCAGCGTGCCGCGCAGAGTGATGAGAATACCAAGTCCTCGTCAGACAATCAAAATCAGGCAGGGCTCAGTGACGAAGATCTTGAGGTTCTGGAAGAGGAATACGGCTACGATAAGCCGATTCCTGTGGCATACATTCAGTGGCTTGGGCTTTGGCCGCGTGAGCGCCAGATCAGCAAGGCTGAAATTCGTGCCCAGCGAGAGGATGTGATCGGTCATAAACTCATTGAGGACCCTGAGAATGAAGCTCTGGTTGTGCTGAAGGGGAGTGGTCGCCAGGTTCTGGTGAATAAAAAAGCTCTAGGTGACGCGGTGTTTGTAGACAATGGTCAAAAGATTACCGAAGCGGGGTGGCAGGTGCGCATTGAGTCCCCAGAAGACCGAGCGCAGCGCTGGGCCAGAAGAAATGAGCAACCAGCGGCTAGTGCGCCTGCTAAGCCTTACCGCGCAGTGGTCTATAAAGAGCGCATCTCTGGATTGTTTCAAGGGGATCTGGGGAGGTCATCCACCTACCAAGACAAGGTCTCGGATATGATTCTCGAGCGCATTCCCATTGCGGTCTACTTTGGGTTGCTATCAACAATCATTATTTACTCGGTTTGTATTCCACTGGGAATTCTCAAGGCGATTAAGCATCGGACGTTTATTGATAACGCCAGCTCGGTTCTCGTTTTTGTCGGTTACTCAATCCCGGGCTTCGCACTTGGGGCCTTGTTGTTGGTATATCTGGGAGCTCGCATGGGCTGGTTCCCACTCTTTGGTTTGACCAGCCCTGGAGCTGAGGATCTCAGCAGGTGGGAGCAGATCAAGGACTTGGCACATCATACGGTGCTGCCACTTTCATGCTACATTGTCGGAGGTTTTGCCTACACAACAATGATGATGAAAAATAATCTTATGGATAATCTTGCGGCTGACTATGTGCGCACGGCGGTGTCCAAGGGGGTGAGTTTTCGCTGGGCGGTATTCAAACATGCCTTTAGGAACTCCTTTATCCCGATTGCTACGAGTTTAGGAGGCTTGGTGACCATTTTTGTCAGCGGAAGCATGCTTGTGGAAACAGTATTTGATATTCAAGGTTTTGGTTTGTTGCAGTTCCAGGCGATTATGGATCGTGATAATTCGGTGATTATGGGCACTCTGACCATCGCGGCTTTTCTGATGCTGATCGGTAATATTCTCTCTGATATCATCGTTGCGATGATTGATCCACGTATCAAATTCCACTAACATGATGTTTCGCAAAATAGGCTGGCTGCTTGTGTTGGGAGGGGTGTTATCCGCTCTTGGTGAGTTGCTGTTATTGCAACTCCCCACTCTGCGCTGGCCCTTTGATGTCAGTAGGGAGCTGGGCTGGTTAAATACTGGCGGTGATGAAAGTCCATTGCTTTGGTTCGGCTGGCTCAGCGTGATGCTGATGATAGGAGGCGGGGTATCGTTACTGATTAAATTCCCCAGAGGGTTTCAGTTCACACCGATTACCCAGCGCCGCATTGATCGCTTTTGTTCGATCAAGCGTGGCCACCGTGCCTTTGTCATTGTCGGTGTGCTTGCATTGATTGCTGCTCTAGATCAACTCATTGTTGGCAATGAGCCGCTGCTGATGAAGTATGATGGCCGTTATTATTCTCCTGCGCTAGAGCGTTATTATGAGACAAGTGAGAGTGGTGATCATGTGATGTTTAAAGGCAGGCACTTTGGGCTTTCCGGTGATGCTGCCGAGTCAAAGCCCGATTATCGCTTGCTTAACAAAAGCTTTGAAGAACAGGGAGGGGGAGATTGGATTTTAATGCCTCTTGTTCCATACGCCGCGACGCAGGACACCGTCCGGGTGCCAACCCTGGAGCTCGAAATACGGGATGATGGCCTGCTCTACCATCCCAGTGCCAAACAGCCCTTCTCAGGATTGGCTACCAAGGTTTATGATCTGAACGACCCAGGTAAAATGCATCTGCGCTACCGATACCGCCAAGGGCTTAGGGAGGGTGTGGCAGATGGATGGGATGAAGGTCGGGTCCGTATCTACGGAGCTCAGTATCGTGCCGGTGAGCTCGTCTCCGATCAGTTCATGGGCGAGGGCAGCAAGGATGATTTCCTCAATAGGGAGAGCTCAGCGCTGAGTATGATCTATTATGCCCCCTCACCACCCAGCTTGAAAATGAATCATGTTCTGGGCACTACTCCGCAGGGTTATGATGTGCTTGCCTACCTCTACGGTGGCCTGCAGGTAAACTTTAAAGCAGCGATTTTTTACATTCCTGCTGTTTACGTCATTGGTATTACGGTGGGGCTTTTGATGGGGTTTTTTGGCGGGGTGTTTGATCTGGTTGTGCAGCGTTTGATTGAGGTGTTTTCCAATATCCCATTTTTGTTTGTGATCATCATTGTGAGTTCTTCTGTGCCCATTGCGATCAAGGAAAAATCAGGCCTAGGTGTGATTCTATTGATTCTTGTGGTGTTTGGTTGGATGGGCATGACCTACCTCATGCGGACAGCAGCATTGAAAGAAAAAGCCCGTGATTATGTGGCCGCGAGTCGCGTGATTGGCTGTGGCACGCCGCGCATTATTTTTAAACACATCCTTCCCAATGCGGTGGCCATCCTGGTGACCTTGGTTCCCTTTTCTATCTCGGGACTCATCATGGGTCTGACCTCGCTTGATTACCTCGGCTTTGGCTTGCCACCAAAATACGCGACTTGGGGTACACTGCTTAAAGAGGGGTTGGGCAATCTTTCTGCTCCATGGCTGGTAAGCTCGGCTTTCGTTTGCCTGGTTGCTTTATTGATCCTCGTCACTTTCATCGGGGAGGCAGTGAGGGAAGCGTTTGATCCCAAAAAATTCACCTATTACAAGTAATGTCGATGCTGCACCAATCCATTTTGAAAGGCTCGTTGACGATCATGCTTGCCTGTTGTTTCTCTGGTTGTGATCGAAAAGAGGAAGTGGTTGAGCGCAGTCTTGGTTTGGAAGCATTCATTCCCCAATACAATCGTTATATTAAGGATTGGCTTGCCACGGAGAAGGCGGGGTTTGAAAAGATCATCGAGGAGTCGGTGCAGGCACTAGCCGCTGCTACGGAGAAGGAGAGGCCGGGTATTGAAGACCAGATTGATGAAGCCCAGAGAGCCAAGAGTAGAATCGAATACCGGCAGGCCTTGGGAGATTATTTTGCAATCAAGCAGGAGTCTGATCTGCCCGCCGGCCTAGTGTGGGAAGACGGAATGGGTGAGCCAGAGATCGGTGACCCGAGAGCAACCAAGGGAGGGGTGTTTAATTTTTATATGCTGCAATTTCCGCCCACGGTTCGGCCTTTTGGTAAGGAATCTAATAACAACTTTCGGGGAAGGCTATATGATGAGATCGAAGTGTCTTTGGTTGGTATGCATCCTCTGACGAATAAGGTTATCCCCGGAGTAGCACGTAAGTGGGCAGTAAGTGAGGATGGCCAGACTGTGTATTACGAGCTGGATCCAGATGCGAAGTTTAATGATGGCGTTGCTGTGCGCCCGCAAGATTTTCACACCTTTGTCTATATACGTGTTTCAGATAATGTCTCTGATCCCTATGCAAAGCAGTATTTTAGAGCTCAGATAGCCCAAGTGGCTACTTATGGTGATCGTTATGTATCGGTTACCCTGCCCGAGCCCAAACCTCTGATGCCATTGTTCGCCTCGATAAGTCCTGCCGCATCTCATTTTTACCAAGATTATGGCGCTGACTATGTAGATCGCTACCAGTGGAAAGTAGCACCGACTATGGGCGCCTATTACGTCAGGGATGAGGACATCCAAAAAGGGGTTTCGATCACCTTGACGCGTGCCAAAGATTGGTGGGCTAAGGATAAGAGGTATTACCAGCACCGTTTTAATCCTGATAAAATCGTCTACACGACGATCCGGGATGACTCGAAGGCTTTCGAACTTTTCCGTGCCGGTCAACTCGATGTGTATTATCTCACCCGTCCTGACCTCTGGTATGAGAAAACAGAGATCAGGCCGGTTTACGAGGGTCACATAGAACGCTACAAGTTCTACACTCAATACCCGAGGGTGCCACGTGGCGCCTACCTAAATGTGATCAGGCCGATGCTCAAGGATGTGGATACTCGAAGGGGTATCGCTCACGCATTAAATTGGCAGAAGGTGATTGATGTGATTTTCCGTGGGGATTTCTCACGCCTCCAGCAAATGAGCCAGGGCTTCGGCCCTTATACCAATCCTGATGTGAAAGCGCGTGAGTTTTCCCCTTCAAAGGCGCGTGAGTACTTTGCTGAGGCGGGATATACGGAGGAGGATTCGGACGGAATCCTGCGCAAGCCGTCTGGAGATCGGCTCGCGATAAATATGACCTACCCTCGGGCTTCTGATTACCCGAAGATTGTGGCAATTCTCAAAGAGGAGGCGCAAAAAGCAGGCATGGAGCTTCGAGCTGACGGCCAGGAGGCTACGGTGTTTTATAAAACAGTCATGAAAAAAGAGCATGATATGGTGATCTGGGGCTGGGGGGCGACACCTCCTTTTCCTCGCTACTATCAGTTTTTTCACTCTAAGAATGCCGTTGATATCGATGGCAAAGCAAAACCACAGACCAACAATATCAACAGTTACTCCGATCCTCATATGGATAAAATCGTCACTGCATTACGCAATGCCCGCACTACGGAGGAGGTTAAAAAATATAGCTGGGAAGTGCAGCAAATGGTGCACGATGAGGCGCTGTTCTCACCCGCGTGGATGACGGACTACGTGCGTATTGGTTCCTGGCGCTGGGTGCGTTGGCCGGACACCGAGCATACGCCATTTAATGTGCCCACTATCTATGAACCCTTGGAGAGCTATGTGCTCTGGATTGACGAGGAGCGCAAGCAGGAGACGCTCAAGGCAATGCGTAAAAAGCAAAGCTTCCCAGAGGTGCAGCGTGTAATTGATGTCTTCAAAGACGGCATCAAGCTAAAGGAGTCGCCGCCTGCACCAGAGCTGAACGATCAAGAGCAGCAGCCCCTCGACACAGAAGTATTTGATGATGAGAAAGGAGCTCAAGGTGAGTGATAACCTTTTAGAAGTCAAAGATCTCATCACCGCCTTCCGCATGGAAGATGGCGATTGGTTACGCGCTGTTGATGGTGTCTCCTTCCGAGTGCCCAAGGGCAAAACCGTGGGTATTGTGGGTGAGTCTGGCTGCGGCAAGAGTGTGACGGCAATGTCGATAGTCGGTCTGCTACCCAAGCCTATGGGACATATTCTGGAAGGTGAGGTGATATTTAAGGGTGAAGATTTACGCACAGCCAGTGATGGACGAATGCACCAGATTAGGGGCGGAGAAATTGGAGTTATTTTCCAAGAGCCTATGATGGCGCTCAATCCATGCCATCGTATTGGCAAACAAATCAGCGAGTCACTTATTTTACATCGAGGTTTGAGTAAGCGTGAGGCGCTCGTGGAGTCTATTAGCTTACTTGAGAAGGTCGGCATCCCAGCGCCTGAAAGACGTGTGATGGAATACCCACACCAGCTCTCTGGCGGCATGCGTCAGCGAATCGTTATCGCCATCGCCTTGGCATGTAAACCCGACTTGCTGATTGCCGATGAGCCGACCACGGCCCTGGATGTCACTGTGCAGTCTCAAATTTTAGAACTCATTGAGGACTTACAACGTGAAATGGGCATGTCCACGATTCTTATTACTCATGATCTCGGGGTGATTGCTGGTCATTGTGATGAGGTGGTGGTCATGTATGCTGGCAGGGTGGTGGAGCGTGCGCCGGTTAAAGAACTCTACGGCGCACCGCAGCACGCCTATACTAAGGGATTATTGAGCGCGATTCCAACACTTGAAACACCGCGTAAATCGAGACTCAAAACCATCGAAGGGCAGGTGGCGTCCATTCGTGAATTTGTCCTCGGTTGCCGCTTCTGCCAACGCATGGAGCGAGATGGGGAAACGCTGACCGAGCGTGCGCCATTCATAGAAATATCGAAAGATCACTGGGTGGAGGCTTGCCCCAAGTGTGTTGA
>JAACFN010000024.1 GCA_009937455.1 Verrucomicrobiaceae bacterium
CTTGAGCGGCCTGAATGACTCCGACAGCAGCCCCCATGCTGTGGCCGATATAGCAAATATTTGGGTAGCTGGAGCAGACTGCTGTAATCACAGAATCAAGGTCTGCGACTTCCTTGGTGATAGAGGCATCACGAAAGTCACCGCTGGACTTACCATTGCCAGCGAAGGAGAACCTAAGGGTGTCAAAGCCTGCCTCGTTGAGTGCTTGAGCGGTGTCGGTGATTAGCGGCCTGTCTTTGTCTCCAGTAACACCGTGACCGAGAATGACGATCCAGCGCCGGCACAGCAATGCGGGCTCACCTGGGCTAAAGGTATAGTCTAGATTTTCCCCGCAGCTGTTTTCAATAATAGTGTCCATGGTGTGGGTGGGGGTAGTTAGGTTTTAGGCGCGACCTTTGAAGGTAAGCTCGGCAACACCAGATTTATCCAGCTCACCTTTGCCCATCTCGACAAGCTTTTGATATTGCTCATAGGTCGCTTGGGCGAGCGGCGTGTTGATTCCCTGCGCGGCCGCTAATGCGAGGGCGATGCCAGAGTCCTTGGCAGCATGGGCGGCTGAGAAATAGCAATCGTGATCGCGCAGGATCATGTCCTCGGCATCGGTTTCAAGCACGCGTGAGTTGGCACCAGTCTGGCTGAATATATTACAAAGCATATTGAGATCGATGCCTAGAGAGTCCGCAATGCCAAGTCCTTCGGCTAGGGCTGCGGTATTAATATTCATAACCATGTTTACCAGTGCCTTGACTTCAGAGGCTTTACCCGGGCGTTGAAAATCGCCTCATCTCCGCCGATCATCAGAAATAGCTCGCCATTACGTGCTTGGGGAATGCTGGATGCCATGCAGGCTTCGAGGCACTGAGCTCCGACTTCGCGACTAGCAGCCTCCAAGCGTTTGTGTACGTCTGGCGTGAGGGTGGCGCAGTTAATAAAAACACGACCCTGTGCCCCGGTTAACAGATTATCATCACCAAAGAAGATAGAATCCATTGCGTGGTCATCGGTAACAATAGTTAGGATGATATCGGCATTGGCAGTAACATCAGCAAGTTGAGAGTATGCTTTTGCTTCTATTTCCGTGGCGAGTTCATCGGCGAGTGTTGTATTGATGTCAAAAAGGGCTGTGATGTTGTAGCCTTTGTCTTTGAGGCAACGTGCCATGTTACCGCCCATACGGCCCAAGCCAACGAATCCGATTTTTTTGTCTTTCATGATATGAAGTTGATAATGAATGGAGAAAAGAGACCAGTAAAGGCACTCTCTTCATAGGAGCGCCAGAATGGTCTGATAGTCAAAACATGGTCAAGGAAAAGCACGTGCCGACTGGGTGCTGAATAGATCCTTTGAGCCTTTTTTTGGCCCAGTGTACGAGTCAAGACTCTGGATAAGACGATAGCTGGAAGCTGGCTAGAAGATGCGCAATGAGAGAACGCACAAGGGGAGGACGCACAAGGGGAGAATATACAATGAGAGGAAGGTGTACGAGGAGCCCCCACACATGAGGCTCCCCGCACGGTTTTCTGTCGGCAATGAAGCCGGAGAAAGGGGTTTTCTGGATACTCGAATTGATGTGCGTTGGTATCGAGAGTTGTTGTTAGCTGAAATTGTTGTTAACGAGGTATTTTTTTTGGTGATGTTCGGCTTGTGAGCTTATATTTCACAATGATTTCAGCTCCCTTGGTCTGTTAGGTCTGGCTCTAATCTAGCAGAATTTTTTCGATAGTGTCAACAAGTATTCTTGTTTTATGGTGCTTGTGAGACGCTACTCATTGGTTTCCACGTTGTGCTGAACGGGTTTTGTTCCCTCTAATCGAGTGACTGCTGTGGCATTGCTGCTATATTTGTATTTGCTATTTTAAATGAGTGTAGCTTTGATACTTGGGTATGATTAAAATCGTTTATTTGTTTTGTCTTTCCTCGCTGTTGCCGGCTTTGTCTCTGGCCGCGCCACCGCAGGATCAATGGTTGGAAAAGGTGACGAAGGGTGTCGAGGGGATGAAGCTGGAGAAGCCAGAGAAGGCCCGCAAACTACTGGTTTATTCTGTGACACGTGGCTACCGGCACGGTTCGATCCCGACAGGGAAAATAGCGATGCGCTTACTGGGCGAGAAGACTGGTGCATTCGAGGCTGTGATCAGTGATGATCTAGCGAATTTTGAACCGGGCAACATCGATCAGTTTGACGCCATCTGTTTTTTGAATACCACGCAGGATGTATTCAAACCCGAGAAAGGGGTGTGGAAAAAAATGGATGCTTCCCAGCGACAGGAAGCTCGCAAAAAGGAATTGCGCTTACAGAAAAGCTTCATTGAATTCTTGAAAAGCGGTAAGGGCTTCGTCGGTATTCATGCTGCGACAGATACCTACTACTCATGGAGTGAGTATGGTGATATGATCGGAGGTTATTTTGATGGCCATCCATGGAATGCGGGTACTCCTGTGAGCGTGATGGTGGAGAAGGGGCAGGAGAAGCATGCATGCTGCGCTCATTTGGAGGGGAATAACCTCAATTTCAAAGAAGAGATCTACCAGTTCAAGGAGCCTTATGACCCAAAGAAGTTACACATGCTTCTCAGGCTTGATCCAGAGCAGACGGATATCAGCAAGGGTAAGCGTGCTGATAAGGATTATGGAGTGAGCTGGATTAAGCATCACGGCAAGGGTCGAGTATTTTACAGCTCTCTGGGACATAACGATCACATCTTTACAAACCCAGATGTATTGCAGCATTACCTCAAGGGCATTCAGTGGGCTTTGGGTGACCTGGAAGTTGAGGTGAATATTCCAGAGTGATGTGGCGCATCATTCAAACGATTGGCAACCTTTTTTGGCTGTGGACCATATTAGGCACTGCCTGGGCGTGGTTTTTTCCAGATCATTTCACATGGTTCATCACAGGCAAGTTTCCGGGTACAGATGTGAAGCTTATCAATCTGGGCTTGGGAGTCATTATGCTAGGAATGGGGCTTACCCTGAGCGTAGACGATTTTAAGGAGGTTTTAAGAAGGCCATGGGTCGTCGGCTTAGGTGTGCTGGCTCAGTTTCTGATCATGCCTCTATTGGGGTGGACAGTGGCTACTCTTTTTAATTTGCCGCCGATGCTCAAACTAGGCTTGATTCTGGTAAGTTGTTGTCCGGGAGGAACCGCATCCAATGTGATTTGTTATCTGGCCCGGGCCAATGTGGCATTGAGTGTATTGATGACCATGTGTTCGACGCTTGCAGCCATTGTGCTCACTCCCTTACTGACCAAGTTTTATGCGAGTGCCATTTTAGACGTGGATGCATGGGCGATGTTCCGCAGTATGGTGACGATCGTCTTATTGCCCGTTATCGGAGGCATCGTGCTCAATCGGATTTTGGGTCATAAGCTTGATGGTGTCAGAAAGATTTCACCGATTGTTTCCATTTTGGTCATTGTGCTCATTGTGGGCGGGGTAGTGGGTGCTACAAAGTCGAATATCATTGCTTACTTCGGAGTCTTGTTGGTGGCTATTTTCATTCTGCACGCACTTGGTTTCCTATTGGGATACGGGGTCGGCTGCATGACGAGGCTCGCAGAGGGAGATCGGCGGACTTTGTCCATTGAGGTAGGAATGCAGAATTCAGGACTGGGCAGTGCTCTCGCCAAGCAGCACTTTACCCTACTCGCAGCAACACCATGTGCGATTTCGGCACTCTATCATTGCCTTATAGGGAGTTTCCTCGCCGCGATATGGCGTGCGGCAAGCCCAGAAAAAGAGCCTGAAACTGAAAAGCCTTAAACTTCATCTCAGGACAATAGGCACTGAGCTTACTTTGCTGTGCGCCGTGCTTGAACCGCTTTGGCAAATTCTTCGAGCATGCTCTCGGTGGTCTGCCAGCCGATACATTCATCCGTGACTGATTGGCCGTAGGTTAAGTCTGCTAGGGAGCCTTTGAGTTTTTGGCCTCCCTCAACAAGATTGCTTTCTACCATGACTGAGGTGATGGTTTTATTGCCGTCTGCGATTTGTTCACATAGCGACTGAGCCACCACCGGCTGATTACGATAGTCCTTAAGGGAATTACCGTGAGAGCAGTCGATCATTACTGACTTGGGAAGCCCTGCAGCCTCGAGTTGGCTGGCAACTTCACTGATGCTTGCTGAATCATAGTTTGGACCTTTGGAGGATCCTCTAAGAATGATATGGCATGCGTCATTGCCTTTGGTGGAGACAATCGCAGTGACTCCTTGCTTGGTGACGGAGAGAAAATGATGCTGTCCCGCTGATGCTTGAATGGCATCGAAGGCAATTTGGTTGGATCCACCTGTGCCATTTTTGAAGCCAACAGGCATTGAGAGGCCTGATGCTAGTTCGCGGTGGATTTGAGATTCTGTGGTGCGAGCACCAATAGCCCCCCAGCTGATAAGGTCTGCGTAATACTGTGGTGATATGGTGTCTAAAAATTCGGTGCCGGCAGGCATGCCCATTTCGGCAAGCTCGATCAATAATTCACGGGCGATGTGTAGACCGTGGTTAATATCGAATGAACCATCAAGATGAGGGTCATTAATGAGGCCTTTCCAGCCAACAGTTGTGCGCGGTTTTTCAAAGTAAACACGCATCACAATGAGAAGTTCACCGGTGAAACGCCTGCTCGTTTCTTTCAGGCGGGTCGCGTATTCGATAGCGGCTCCTGGATCGTGAATGGAGCAGGGGCCGACAACAACCATAAGGCGATCATCATTCCCCTTGAGGATGTTTTCGCTGTCTTTACGGGCAGTAGCAACGACTTGAGAGGCGCTTTCTGATGCCGGTAAATGGTGTGAGAGCACCGCTGGAGAAATCAGAGGTTTGATTTCATTGATGCGGAGATTGGATGTCTGGAAGTCGTTCACGGGGTTTGTTTAAGGTTAAAATGAAAAATGCCAACACTCAAATGCAGGGCTTTCTGTATTCTGAGGTTAGATGGATCCTTGGCGTGTTTCGCCCTCTTCGTTGGCTTGCCAGTAATGACCTGTATCAATGTCTAGGCAAGTGAGCCAGCCATGACGACAGGCAGCGGTGTCAATGCATACGGCGTGATCAAGCTTGAGCGGGTAACCTTCTGGTTGCGGGGTGTGGCCACAGATGATTGTTTTGCCGGATTTGTGAGGTTTGGTCTCAAAGACGCGCTGCCATAAGGTGAAATTTTCCTCTTGGTGTTCGAGCTCCGTTTCAGGTTCTAGGCCGGCATGAACTAAGATGTGATTTTCCGTCTCGTAGTATGGTTTGCAGGATTTGATGAAGTCCCAGTATGCGGCAGGAATATCGTCGGCGGCTAGCATGGGAGGGTGAAGCCCAAAGGACTGCATGGTAGCTTCACCTCCGTTGTATAGCCAGAAGTAGCGCTCTTGTTCGGAGAGAAGTGCGTTCTCCATCATCACTTCATGATTGCCCTTAAGGGTGATGAGCTGATGAGTTTGGCCAAGTTTAATAAGGAAGTCGATGACTTCCTTGGAGTCTGGACCTCGATCAATGTAGTCACCCAGAGTGACAATGACATCATCACTGCGAAAATCTACATATTCGGACAAGGCCCTGAGTGCGGTGTTCGATCCGTGAATATCTCCAATGGCAAGGGTGCGCATGACTGGTGGCGATTAGGTTTTGACGGGAATACAGCTCCATAATGATGAAGCTCTGTGATGAATGAAGAATAAGCTAAATATCTTAACGTTGATATTTCCAACTGCCTAGGCTCAGAAGCTCAATTTTGGTGCGGGTGAGGCCGTCCTCATAAAACCCAAGGCGTTGGGCGCTGCCGGCGGTGACATCGATGACGCGCCCTTTGATATAAGGACCTCGATCGGTGATGGTAAGGACCTCAGTAGAGCCATTACGTAAATTGGTAACCTTGACCTTGCTTCCCATCGGCCACTCTTTGTGCGCAGCGGTATATGCATCATTGCGAAGTGGGCGACCGCTCGCAGTCTGGGTGCCATAGTTGGTCTTAATATTATACCAAGAGGCGATGCCCTCCTGGGTCGTGATCGCAGTGGTTGTATTAGTTGTCCCGCCAAGCTCACCTGGAGCATCAGCGCTGGCTGCCTTTGAGGATGTGAGCATGTGGGTAGCGCAGCCACAAAGGGCGATGCATAATACTGTTATGGAGATGCACTTGATCATGGTAGATGATTAGAGGTTGAGTAAAAACAACTTAGCTCGAAAGGGGTGAAATTAGTCGTTTTTGAGCACTCTGATAAAGGCATCTTGGGGGATGTTAACTTTGCCGATAGCCTTCATCTTGGCCTTTCCTTTTTTCTGCTTTTCGAGCAATTTGCGCTTTCTGGAAATATCACCACCGTAACATTTGGCGGTGACGTTTTTGCGCATCGCGGTGATCGATTCACGGGCAATGATCTTGCCGCCAATGGCAGCCTGAATGGCGACGACGAAGAGTTGCTGAGGAATGACATCCTTGAGTTTTTTACAAAGATGGCGACCGTATGGGGCCGCTTTATCAACATGTACGATTGATGAAAACGCATCGACAGGCTCGCTGGCGATAAGAATGTCCATCTTGACGAGCTTGCCCGCTTTGTAGCCGGCGTGTTCGTAATCCATCGAGCCATATCCACGGGTCAAGGATTTGAGTTTATCGTTAAAGTCGATGAGGATTTCAGAGAGTGGTATCGTGCAGGTGAGCATGACGCGTTCTTCGTCGATGGTCTCGGTGTTCTCCATTTCACCTCGTTTTTCCATTACGAGCTTCATCATTTCACCGATGTAATCACCGGGGATCATGATGTAGAGCCTGACCACGGGTTCGCGAATTTCTTGAACTTCTTGTGACTCAGGAAGGAGGCATGGATTATCGATGATGATTTGCTCGCCGTTGGTTTTTGTAACCTCGTAGATCACAGAGGGGTAGGTGGAAATGATATCCATGTTGAACTCGCGTCGGAGTCGTTCTTGGATGATTTCCATGTGCAGTAGACCGAGGAATCCACAACGGAAGCCGAAGCCGAGTGCTACCGATGATTCTGACTGCCAAGTGAAGGCGGCATCGTTAATCTGGAGTTTGCCCATGGCGAGCTTGAGGGCTTCGAAGTCGGATGAATCAACGGGGTAGATGCCAGAGAAAACCATTGGCTGGATTTCCTTGAAGCCTGGTAGCGGCTCGGGGCATGGGTGGGTGGTGTCGGTGATGGTGTCACCGATCTTCACTTCGTCAGCCGACTTCATATTGGCAATGACGTAGCCGACATCGCCGGCGAAGAGCTCATCACGCTTGGTCATGCCAGGTGTGAAGACACCGACCTCTTTGATCTCGTAGGTTTTGGGAGTATGGAAGAGCTTGATGCGGGTGCCTCGTTTCATGCTGCCAGACATGACACGCACATAGGAGACAACGCCGCGGAACGGATCGTAAACGGAGTCGAATACGGAGGCGCGCAGCAGTTTGTCCTCATTCTCGATGGGAGGGGGGATGCGCTCAACGACAGCTTCGAGTATTTCCTCAATACCGATGCCGTTTTTTGCGGATGCGGGAATGGCTTCGTCCGCAGGGATGCAAATGATGTCTTCTAACTGCTTGTGAACTTTGGGTAAATCAGCCGAGGGTAAATCAATTTTATTGATGACCGGGATGATGGTTAGCTCTTGCTCGTTGGCGAGGTGGAGATTCGCCATGGTTTGAGCTTCAACGCCTTGAGCTGCGTCGACGATAAGTAGCGCTCCTTCACAGGCAGCTAGTGAACGTGAAACTTCATAGGAGAAATCGACGTGTCCTGGTGTGTCGAGCAGGTTGAGCTGGTAGGTCTTCCCGTCTTTGGCCGGGTAGGACATGCAGACGGGGTGAGACTTAATGGTAATGCCGCGCTCGCGTTCAAGGTCCATGGCATCGAGGAGTTGATCTTGTTGATCACGCTCAGCGACGGTTTTGGTGAACTGCATCAATCGATCCGATAAGGTGGTCTTACCGTGGTCGATGTGGGCAATAATGGAGAAGTTACGAGTGAGTTCGGTAGACATGCGAATGATCAATCACAAATTTTAAATAAGAGGGAAGAGGTTCTCTAGCCTTTGATCTCCATGAGCATCTGGGCGTTGTTGGGGAATTTCTTAAGGAAGAAGAGAAGCCTCTCCATCGCTTCTTCTGGGCGGTGGCCTGAGAGACCTCTGCGGATGAGATTGATTTTGTAGAGAAGATGTTCTGCCATGATGAGTTCCTCGCGGCGTGTGCCTGATTTAAAAATATCAACAGCCGGGTAAATGTATTGCTCGGCAATGCGGCGGTCTAGCACGAGCTCCATATTGCCTGTGCCCTTGAATTCTTGGAAAATAGCTTCGTCAGCGCGTGAGTTAGTCTGAATGAGCGCGGTGGCTAATACTGTGAGTGAGCCAGCAGTGCGGGTATTACGAGCTGCTGCGAATAGACGGCGTGGCATTTCGAGAGCACCTGCAACAATACCACCAGACTGGTAGCCGCGGCCTTTGCCTCCTCCGCCCATCGAGCCATTGTATGCGCGAGCTAGGCGAGTGATCGAGTCCATGAGGACAAGAACGTCTTTACCTCCCTCGACAAGGCGTTTGCAGCGCTCAATGCACAATTCAGAGATGCGGCAGTGACTACGTGCTCCGTCATCATTCGAGCTGGCGTAGATTTCGGCTCCCGGTAGGCAGCGGCGAAATTCGGTGACCTCTTCCGGACGCTCGTCGACCAGTAATATGATCAAGTGGATGGATTCGTCATACTTCTCCTTGATGGCTTCGGCCATATGCAAAAGGAGGGTTGTTTTGCCTGATCGAGGTGGGGATACGATCAGTCCTCGCTGGCCGCGGCCAACGGGGGCAATAATATCAAGTACACGTGTGGTGAAACGCTCAGGCGTGGTTTCAAAGGCAATGCGGCGGTCGGGATTGATGGCCTTGAGCTCCTCAAAGTGGGGGAGCTTGAATGCTTCCTCAGGAGTAAGGTCATTGATGGCCTTGATTTCAGTAAGTTGAGGGCCACGAGGGCCGTCTTGGCAGCGGCCGTGTATCCAGACACCTGCGCGCAGACCGTGTTTGCGGATGAAGTCTGGCGGGACAAAGACGTCTTCCTTGCATTGGGTGAAATTTTTTCCCGGCACTCGCAGAAAGCCGAAGCCTTTGGGGGCGAGCTCAAGCATGCCATTCACATCGACGGGATCTCCCGTTAGCACGATCGGCTTGCGTTCCCGTTTATGATTATCGCGAGGATTGTCGCGGGGGTTATCTCGGCGATCGCGCCTATTTTTGTTATTACCTCGGTTCCGGTTATTATTGTTTCTCCTTTTTTTGGAGGAGCGAGGCTTCTCGCCTTGATTGCCATCTGAGTCACTGCCGGTGTCACGATTTGGTTTGTTTCCAGAGTCTTTCTTGACTGGTCCGAGGCCCTTGACACGCCCCATACGTGGTTTGTCGCTCGAGTTCTCGCGGGATTTTTCACCGGAGTTGTCGTCATTGTGGCCTTGAGAGTTGGATTTCTCATTAGGCGAGGGGGATTTAGGACTTGAGTCCTGTTTGGCTTGGTCGCTCATAATTCAGCAGATAAATACTTCAGAGAATGAATAGTATAAATGGAGATGGTTGGTAGGGATGATTCGCGGAGATAGTCTAGGCTGTGTCAGGTTCTGTCAGGTTCTGTCAGGTTCTGTCAGGTTCTGTTTGAGCTGATAGCTATGAAACAGCTGCTGAGAGCAGAGTGAGAAACAACGAATAGAAAATACTGTGTATGTGTGTGCTGTTAGCACAAGAGGCTGTCATTGGACAATAGGCTACGCCGATATTGTGTGATTTCACTTACTGCTGGGGCGTGCAAAATCGCTATCCCTGAGAGGTGATATCTTGGGTGACGGTAATTGGCGAAAAATAGAAGTTCTTTATCAGGAAATTCCTGAAGGAGAAACGTCTGCCAAATCGTCCAGACGGATGAAATATGAATGAAATCCCTTGAATTGGCAATGACTTTTTATGCGCAAACAGAATGTGCCCATAGCGAAGCCTAGAGCCTCTGCTCAGTTTGTGGTATGCGGAGGCCTAAGCTTAGCGTGGGATCGTTGTTTGTAGGACGATCGAATCAGCAGCGGCGCGTAAGCCATGGCTTGCACGGGGGAGTAGTAGCATATCGCCTTCTTTGTGCGTTTTGCCGTCGCTGGATTCGAGCTCGCCACTGACGACGGTGACAACAGAGAAGCGTTCTTGATCGGGGTTGCCAAGCATGGTGCCTGCAGAGAGATTCAGGCGATCAACATGAAAGTGGGGGCAGCTAGCCAGGGTGTTGCCATTAGGCTCATCCATCGCTGGTTCGACATCGATGAAGTCGATGCAACGCATCGATTGTTCGACATGGAGATCGCGTGGAACGCCATCGAGTCCCATCCGATTCCAGTCAAAAACACGGTAGGTGGTATCTGAGTTTTGTTGGATTTCGTAGATGACGAGGCCTGCACCAATGGCATGAAGGCGCCCCGAAGGAATGAAGATCGAATCTCCACGCTTAGGAGTAATGCTATGAACGGCTTGATCGACGATTCCTTTCTCGATGGCATTTTGGAAGTCGGCTTTTGTAATGCCGGCCTTGAGTCCGACATAGAGTTTGGCGCCCGGGGTCACGTCGGCAATGTACCACATTTCTGTTTTGGCTTCTCCGCCGAGCTCTGGCGCGATTTCCGCGGGTGGGTGGACTTGGATGGATAGCTTGTCACGAGCATCTAATATTTTGATTAGGAGTGGAAAGCGGGGAGAGTCATCCAATCCAGAACCGAAAATTTCCTCACGTTTGTTTTGCCAGAGCTCATTGAGTGTAGTGCCTTTGAGCGGTCCATGGTTGACAATGGATTGCTCATCTGGTCGATCGCTCATCTCCCATGCCTCGCCATACGGCAGGTCGGCAGTTGGAAGTTGTCTTTCAAAGATCTTCTCTAGTTCGCGACCACCCCAGACACGCTCCATATAGAGGGGTTTGAAAGTAATAACCTGCATTGCCCAAGACATAGCTAGGACAGTGTAATATTCCAATAATAACTGAGAAAAATATTCGTATCTGCAGTCAGATAGACTATTTATGTGCATGGACAATTCGATGGCTCAGAGTGCCAATCTCGCATGGATCACAGCGGAAAACCTGCACCGTGGATACTCGGTGGGTAAAAAGCGCATCGAGGTATTGCATGGGATTGATTTACAGATTCAGCGAGGTGAAAAGGTGTTTCTTTGTGGACCGAGTGGAGCTGGTAAGACAACGCTGATGTATATTCTCGCCGGGCTTGAGCAGCCTGAACAGGGAAAGGTATGGGTTGATGGGCAAAATCTCTATGCACTGTCGCGCAGGCAGCAGGCTCGAGTGCGGAACAAGTGGATGTCCTACATTTTTCAGAACTATTATCTAATGCCAGAGTTGACGGCATTAGAAAATGTGATGGTGCCAGCCATGATCGGCGGTAAAGACTCGCTCGATAAGGCAAGAGAGTCACTGGAGCGTGTGGGTTTGGGGAATCGAATAGATCATTTGCCGGCTGAGCTCAGTGGTGGTGAGCAGCAGCGCGTTGCTATAGCCAGAGCCTTGGTCAATTCTCCTCAGGTTATTTTTGCTGACGAGCCGACAGGGAATCTAGACTCCCGCAATGGGGCGCAGGTGATGGAGATGCTTTTGGCCTTGTCTGCTGAAGATGGTGCCACGCTGGTAGTGGTTACTCATGACGAGGCTTTAGCGGAAAATGGGGATCGAAAATTGGTCATCAAAGACGGAATGATCTCGGAGGATGCTGTCATCGCTTGAAAAATTGCGTTTTCATGATGCTCAATTCATGCTTTAAACCGCTGCGCGCATTGTAAACTTGCAAACCAATAACTACTAACTTCGTATGAGTGACTCACAAAAAATCTGGTTGGACGGTCAAATGTTGGATGAATCTGAAGCTAAAATTTCGGTATTCGATCACGGCCTACTCTATGGTGATGGTATTTTTGAAGGCATTCGTTGTTACAATGGGCGTGTTTTTCGTCTTGTTGAGCATGTCGAACGTTTATTTTTGTCTGCCCGCGCTATTCTACTCGATATGCCGTGGACCGAGCAGGAGGTGTGTGACATTGTCTGTGATACGATCCGTGCCAATGATTTGACGGATGGTTATATTCGTTTGGTGGTCACTCGCGGTAGCGGTGGTCTAGGGCTCAATCCTTACCTATGCAAAAGGCCTTCGATGTTCTGTATCGCAGCTTCTATTCAGCTCTACCCTGAGGAGTATTACGAAAAAGGCCTCGAGTTGATTACCTGCTCTACACGTCGCCCAAGTCACGCGACCTTAAGTCCGCAGGTGAAGTCACTGAACTACCTCAACAACATCATGGCGAAGGTCGAATGCATTAAGGCAGGCGTGATGGAGGGTCTCATGCTCAATGATGCGGGAACGGTTGCTGAGTGCACAGGTGATACCGTTTTCATTGTCAAAAAGGGTGTTATTGTTACTCCAAAGATTACTGATGGAGCCCTTGATGGGATTACCAGAGGGGTCATCTTTGATCTTTGTGATCGCTTTGATATTGAGCTTATTGAAGACACGATCACGCGTTACGATGTTTATACCGCGGATGAGGTTTTCCTGACAGGCACGGCTGCTGAGGTTATCCCTGTCGTTAAAGTAGATGATCGGCTGGCTTCCGCGAGGAGGCAGGCACTACAGGAACGCAAATCTAGTACTTTATCCCTTGCCATGATATGGCTGACTCGCTGATACTGGACTTATGCCAGTTAAAGGAGCGTTAGAAAAGTATTTGGTCAAGCCGGGGCAAAAATTAGATCTCGCGAAGCGAGAAACGGATGACAAATCGCTCTTCGATGGCAGCAAGGATGAACACGAACCCTTTCTAAAACAGCTCAGGGAGGACCTCAAGATTCAGCAAAACCATCTCTATGCGGAAAACAAACACCGCTTGCTAGTGGTTATCCAGGCGATGGACACTGGGGGTAAGGATGGCACGGTGAAAAGTGTTTTTTCTGATGTGGATCCACAGGGTATTCATGTGGAGCCATTCAAAAAGCCATCTGAGGACGAGTTGGCACGAGACTTCTTATGGCGTGTTCATGCCAAGGTGCCTCGCAATGGTCAGATTGTGGTATTCAACCGCAGTCACTATGAAGATATCCTCGCAGTAAGAGTGAAAAATATTTTCCCGAAGTCGGTATGGGAACCTCGCTATCAGCATATTGTCGACTTTGAGCGAATGTTAGCTGACGAGGGCACAACGATTGTTAAAATTTTTCTGCACATCTCTAAAGACGAACAGAAAGAACGATTGCAGTCGCGTTTAGATAATGTGGTCAAGCACTGGAAATTTAATCCCGATGATTTGAAGGATCGGGCACGTTGGGATGACTTTCAAGGGGTCTA
>JAACFN010000025.1 GCA_009937455.1 Verrucomicrobiaceae bacterium
GTGGTGGTGAGATCTTCTGTAAGGAGAATAAGCTGAGCCAGATTAAGATCAGCTTAACGCACGCCCAGCATTATGCAGCGGCTAATGCTGTGGTTTTGAGCCAGAGTTGAGAACTCAATGATCATGACAATGCGAGTATCGTAGCTCGCTAAAAAAAAGTGGCTATCTGATTTCGTATAGCTTAGAAATATAGCCTCTTTCTGTAGCACGACTTAACGGTGCTGAACGGGAGGCAAAGTCAAATAACACAACAATG
The DNA here is from genome assembly GCA_009937455.1 of Verrucomicrobiaceae bacterium. Taxonomy (GTDB): domain Bacteria; phylum Verrucomicrobiota; class Verrucomicrobiia; order Verrucomicrobiales; family Akkermansiaceae; genus Oceaniferula. Next base: position 257 of record JAACFN010000025.1, read on the forward strand.
AAAAAAATAGTAACAACCATTACCGTCCTGATGCTCACTGTTTTATGCGTTCATGCGCAGGAAGGTGCGACGTCAGGGGTGCAAGCCGAGACTGAAGAGAAGGCCAAGCAGGACGAAGAATTTGATATCTCCAAGGCTTTTCCAGAGGAGGAAATTGCTCACAAATTGGATATGAAGGGCATGAAAGTTTACAACTACATGATGAGTCACAAATTTGCTGATTTAGAAGGTAAGCTAGAGAAATTTTTAGGTGAGGAATGGAAAAAATCGAATGCTGAAGAGCAAGCCGAAGCCGTGGAGGCCGCGCAAAAACAAGTGGAGGCACAAGGAATGAAAATTCTCGGAATGGTAACGTATAAGCATTCTGAAAAAGCAGGCGGTATGGTCATGCTGATGCAGATGACTACTCCAGTGGCTGGAGGCGAGGCAGATGGCCTGACGATGGTCACGCTCACGCATATCAACATGTAAGGGAGGGGAGCCTCAGCGAGAGGCTGGCCTCATTTAACTGAAAGCTTCTGGGGGTAATTCCAGGGGCTTTTTTTATGGTGTATCCAAGTGTTCCAGGAAGCTCCTAGCTGTTCCCTGAAACGGCGAAAGCCTCTGAGTCGTTGGACTTAGAGGCTTTCATATGGCTCCTGCGCTTGGGATCGAACCAAGGACCTAGTGATTAACAGTCACCCGCTCTACCGCTGAGCTACGCAGGAATTTCCATTCGGTGTGTCACGTTACCTTACAGGTCACGGACGGGCGGGAAAATGCCAGATTAATGGCGTATTGCAAGAATTTTTAGGGGGAATTCTGCGATTTTTTATATGCTAGCATACCGCGACTAAGAAAAACGGTAGCACCGAGGTGCCGCCGTTTGAAAGCTTACTTATTGGTTTGCGGGTTTTAAGCCCTCACACCCTTTCCTTATGATTTGGCCGGATTGACTTCAGCCTCTAGGTTGGCATCGAGTAGTTCGCGGCGGAGGTTGGCTCCGCGCATCTTGCTCCAGATGAAAACGATCGGGGAGGCGATGAAGATCGAGGAGTAGGTTCCGACGATTACACCAATCATGATGGTGAAGGAGAAGTCCTTAAGGGCTGATCCGCCATAGATGTAGAGCACGAGCACAGCAACAAATGTCGTGACCGAGGTTAGCACGGTTCGTGATAGGGTGGCATTGATGGCGTGGTTCATCACATCCTGCACGTCACCACGGCGTGAGCGCAGATCCTCGCGAATGCGGTCAAAGACGACGATGGTATCGTTGATTGAATAACCGGCGATGGTAAGGAAGGCGCCAACGTGAATGAGCGAGAGCTCTTGCCCAGATAAAATGACAATACCCAAGCAAATGAGGATGTCATGAATCAGAGCGGCAAAGGCGCCAAGGGCAAAGGAGAACTCAAAACGAATGGTGATGTAGATGAGGATCGCCACCATGCCTACGATGAGTGCCCAGAGTGCGGTGTTGAGAAATTCACTACCAAGGCTTGCACTGATAGTTTCTCGTGAGGGTTTGTCCTTGAGCACCTCAAAATTAGAGCTGAGCGCTGTTTCGATAGCTCCGATATCATCAGAAGCACAGCGAACGGTGAGCAGGTATTCCCCACCTGTGGTGGTTTCTTCTTGGGAGCTGGCTTGTTTGCTAAGCTCAAGTTTGTTGAGGACCTGCTGAACAGCTGGTTGCTCCACGGTTTGGCCATCGACCAGCTGATAGGAGAGCTGGGCGCCACCAGTGAAGTCAATACCGAGGGAGGAGTTTCCTTTCATGCCGACGGAGCCGAGACCGGCGACAATGAGGATGATAGAGAAACTGAAGGCGATCTTGCGTTTGCCGAGGAAGTTGAAGGCTCTCTTTGGAATGAGGTTCATGAAGGAGAGTTTCTTGAGAATACCAGCATCGGAGAACCACCAGAAGAGCACGCGGGTGCAGAGTAAGGCTGCTAGCATGGATGCGAGAATGCCGATGGTGAGAGTGACAGCAAAGCCTTTGACCGTACCCGAAGCGCGCCAGAAGAGGATCAGGGCGGTAATGAGGGTGGTGATGTTGGCATCAAAGATCGCAGAAAAGGCTTTGTCGTAGGCGGCAGAGATGGCGGCCTTGATAGACTTGCCAGCGGCGAGCTCTTCTCGAAGACGTTCGTAGATGAGCACGTTAGCATCTACCGCGACACCAATGGTAAGGATGATGCCTGCGATGCCTGGAAGAGTGAATGTGAAGCCGAACATTGCCATGGCGCCGAACAGAATCAGAATGTTTAAGCTCAGGCCAAGCAGGGCGATGATTCCAGCAAAGCGATAATAGATGAGGACAAAGAGTAATGTCAGACCGAGGCCGGCGATACCTGCGGTAATTCCTTGGTGCACGGTTTCTTTTCCAAGCGTAGCAGAGACGGTGCGCTCTTCCTCGACGAGCAGGGGGTTCTTGAGCGGGTTGAGGAGTGCGGCGGCGATGCTTTTGGCTTCGTTAGCATCCTTCATGCCTGAGATTTCAAAGTTAGCCCCGAGGCTGCTCTGTACTACGGGGGCACTGAGGACTTTACCGTCTAATACGATGGCAAGGCGGTCTACGCCGGCACGCATCTTGCTGGTGAGGTCAAACATTTTGTTAGCACCTTCCGCATTGAGCTCAACGGTGAGTTTGCCTTCGTAGGGACCGTAGAGTTCTTGAGCGTGGACGATGTAGGACCCGTCCAATGCTGAGCGTCGTTTGAGTAGAATGTTCTCTGTGATGACTTGGCCGTCTTCATCTTCATCGCTGAGCACGTATAGTTTGTATCCAGGAGGCAGCACGCGGTCGGCCTCTTTTTCAGCCGCTAGACGATTTGCCAACGCGCTGCTTTCGGGATGAACTGCTTTGAGTTCGAGCTTGGCGATTTTCTCAAGGATTTCACGAACAGCGGAGGCTTCTTCAGGTGACACACCCGGCATTTGTACAAGGATACGGTCGTTTCCTTGAGCAACAATGAGGAGGTCAGCAGTGCCAAAGTTGTTGAGGCGCTTTTCGACAGTTTGGATCGCCTGTTGTACTGCTGTAGCAGTCACGGGCACAGCGGTGCCTTCAGGGTCAATAGTGGGTTGAACTCGCAGGGTGAATGATGATCCTCCGATAAGGTCGATACCACCTTTGAGATTGTGAGCTTCTGAAATCTCTGTTTTGCCAGTGATGATGTTGCCCCAATGTCCTTTGGGTATGATGGAAAGCAGACTGAAAACAGCAATGAGGGCTACAATAATAGAGCCAATGTTGCGTTTTTTCCGCTCAAAATCGGTAGCGAAATACCAGAAGAAGAGAGCCAGGAGGCCAAGACCGGAGAGGAAGGTCAGCAGTCGGTCGTCGCTGAATAGAGATGCGAGGATAGTGGTCATTTCGATATAGTAATTAGTCGGGGTGCTCTAGGGGCACGCGGGAATGCAAAGGATATATAAAAGCTGCCTGGTTTTGGCAAGTGCGAGATGGGTGGGTTGTCTAAACTAGACAACTGGGTTTAACCGATGCCTCATCCTTTTGAGACTTCACCGGATTGGTCATCGTCTGATTTTGATCCAGAGGGGGTGACGGTGGCAATTGCACTTTTATCATACTTAACAAAGGTGCCTTCGGCAACTTTGAGCGAAACAGTTTTTTCACTGACTGCGTTCACCGAAGCGTGAATACCTCCGATGGTAACGACCTTGTCACCTTTTTTGAGAGCGGCTTGTTTGGCTGCAAGTGCCTTGCGTTGTTTTTGCTGCGGGCGGATGAGTATTACCCAGAAGACTACAAACATGAGAACCATCATAATGATAGGGCTCCCTAATGGGTTTGCTGATCCTGATTCTGTTTTGGCTGCTTGTGCTAGGATGTTGATGGTGGCGTTCATGGTGTTTGTATGTAGCGTTGATTAAAGTTATTTTTGAATGAGGTAAAGTTGTCCGCCTCAATGGCTTCACGCGCTTGGTGCATGAGGCGCAAATAGAAATGCAGATTATGCAGGGAAAGCAACCTTAAAGAGAGCATTTCGCCGGCACGGAAGAGATGCCGAATAAAGGATCTTGAGTATTTTTGGAGATAAGGATGGGTGTTTTCATCCAGAGGGCGGGAATCGAACTCAAATTCTTTGTTTTTGATGTGAATGGGGCCGTCGGCTGTAAACACCGTGCCGTGGCGGGCGACTCGCGTTGGCATCACGCAATCAAACATATCTACGCCGCGGGCGATCATCTCAAGCATTTGAGGCGGTGTTCCCAATCCCATGGCGTAACGAGGTTTGTCTTCAGGTAGAAAAGGGACAGCATTTTCAATGGCGCGCATCATCTCATGTTCTGGTTCTCCAACGGAAATACCACCAACGGCATAACCATCGAAGCCGATGTCGACCAACTCACGTGCGGATTGTTCGCGCAGATCAGCATAGGTGCTGCCTTGGACAATGCCAAAAATGAGCTGGCCTTGCCTACGGGTGTCCCAAGGAATATGCTTATTTGCGTTTTGCTGATGCCACTCCTTACAGCGTTTTGCCCAGCGTGTGGTCAACGCAAGTGAGTCTGCTGCATATTGTTTTTCACAGGGGTAGGGTGGGCACTCATCAAACAGCATGGCAATATCACTTCCGATAGTCGCCTGAATTTCCATGCTGAGCTCGGGAGTTAGCATGGTTTTTGCTCCATCAATGTGGTTGGCGAATTCTACTCCTTGTTCTGATATCTTACGCAGTTTGGCGAGAGACCAGACTTGGAATCCACCCGAGTCGGTGAGGATGGGTTTCTCCCAAGTAGAGAATTTATGCAGTCCCCCCATCTCCCGTATCACTTCAAGTCCTGGGCGGAGGTTTAGATGGTAGGTATTTCCAAGGATGATCTTGGCGTCAACGATATCAACCAATTCATCGGGGGAGAGTGTTTTCACCATTCCCTGTGTGCCGACGGGCATAAAAATAGGTGTGGGAATGTCACCATGAGCTGTGGTTAAGAGACCCGTCCGCGCTGAGCTACCGCTGCAAGTATGGTGAAGTTGAAAAGACAAAATTTATCGGGGAGGGGTTGGGTTGTGTTCAATTATGTATCAGGAAACTATGAAGCTTGCCATTATGGCAGCAGGATGAAGTCTGAGACGACCATGAGATGATCTGAGGCAGGGATCACGACATTGCGAGAACGAACCGGTCTAAGTAGAGGACTGGTGTAAATGTAGTCGATGCGTTGAAATGGAATGCGGCGGTGCCATGTATTTGCCCATCCTGCGCCTACTTTGTTAAATGAATCTGTAAAGTGCCCTCTGAGGAGATCATGAATAGGGTCAGAGGCAGGTGCGTTGAGATCTCCCGCGACTACTACAGGCCGAGTCGGAAAGGGGGTGCTGTTTTGCAGCAGTGTGAGGCTCCATATGACCTGCTTGCGCTGCAGTTTGCGATTAGCAGCGTGTCTTTTCCAACAGCTTGCTTGCCAGAGACGCATGTCAGTGATGGCGGATTTGAGGTGAAAGTTGACACAGTCAATCAACCGGCCATCAGGATATTGCCGGGATTTGGGAAGCCTTAAAGTGGTGTGATGGCTGTGCAACATCCTATTTGGGGTGGTGTCATTGATTTGCCATTTGGTTAGGGTTGCTGAGTGGCCGTCTGCGCGGAAATCTCCTCTTACTGGATAAACGATGTCCGCCATGATTTCAGCATGCCATGGAGTGATTTCTTGCATAAACAAGATATCAGGTTTGTAGGCAGCGATCATTGCAGCCTGTTTTCTTACTTCAGCACTATTGAGCTTGAGGGCGCCCCAGTTGAGTGTGCAAACGCGAATGGTTTCTTGCGACTGAAATGGTTTTGGCAGGCCAAGTTCTGGCACCTCTTTACCGATATTAGCTAGTGCATGAGATTCATCCGATGCCGTCAATATGGTAAGTAGCCACAGCGTGACGAGCATGAGGGAGAGTTGAGCACGCCAGAACAGAAATGCCAGAGCGGAGAGGATGAGACCGATAAGCGACCACATCCAAATAGGATAGACGGTGAATGCAGCCATCAAGTCGGGCTGTCTAATATAGCTCGCTGCCGTAATCACATGGAGACCCAGTGACGCAATAATCAGTAATCTTGGAAGCCAGTGGCGCATTGCTCAGCAGTCTGCGCCCTCAAGAAGGGCGTGAGAGGACTATTTTACATGCCGGGCAGGCCCATGCCGCCGGTTAGTTTAGACATTTCAGCAGCTGCCATTTCTTTGCCTTTGGTCACCGCCTCCTGAACTCCAGAGAGCACGAGGTCTTGGAGGAATTCAACATCTGCTGGGTCAACAACGGAAGGATCAATATGAATGGATTGTACATCGCCAGCGCCGTTGGCCACGACCGTCACCTTACCCCCACCTACCGAGGCCTCTACGTTTTTGTTGGCAAGTTCCTCTTGGGTTTTTTGCATGCCAGCTTGCATTTGCTGAGCCTGCTTCATGAGTTTTTGGATATCCATTTGGTGTGTTGGTTCTGGTTAATTATGGTTGTTGGATGGTGCCCTCAAAGACCTTGAGGGCCTCTTGTATGAGTGGGTCTTGATAAAAGGAATCGTCGGTCGCTGGTGACGCCTCTTCCTCGCCCGCTGGTTCAGCAGATGATTGTTCAGCAGCTTGTGGTGGTGCGTTTAGCTCAGGAGCTGGCTCGGCAGTCGCTTCAGGAGCTGCGTCAATGAGTGCATCGAGGCTTCTTTTTGCCTGTGCCTTTGCCTGAGGCTCGTTTGTTTCGTTGGCGCTCGGCGGCTCAGCTTCTGGGGCTTGAGGGGGTGGGCTCGTTGGGCTGCTGCTTGGGTTTGGACTCACTGGGGCAGGAGCTGGAGGGGCAGGAGGAGCAGCAGGGGAAGCAGAAGCAGGAGGGGTAGGCGTAGATGGTGGTGTTTCGCTTGTAGTCTGAAGATCACTCAATGAGCCAGCGCCGGCGAGGGCCTTGATGACATCGCTGATGCGCGCATCATTGAGCGACTGGATGGCTTTGATGATACCTATTTCAAAATGTAGACGTTTGTTCGAAGCCCACTTCATGCGTCCTTCAGAATCAGCTAGGACATCGATGAGGTTGAGGATGCGATCTGTTTGAATGCCCTCGGAAGCGGCAACAAGGGGATCCCATATTTCAGCGGCAAATCCTTCGTTGCCAGCATTGGGGTCAAGGCGGGTGACAAGAAGGGCACGCAGGCAGCCTATGAGTTCACCGAGGAGCTGGGAGAGTTCTTTGCCGGATTCAGCTTGCTGGTGAATGAGATCGAGCGCTTTCGGGCTATCTTTGGTAAGAATACTGCTCGTTAAGCTGGCCACCGTCTCACGAGAGGTGAAACCAAAAATTTCCAGGACGTTTTGTTCAGTGATGCTCTCGCCACAAAATGCGACCAGTTGATCGAGCATGGATTGGGCGTCACGCATGCCTCCGTCTGCTCCTTTGGCGATGGCCCATGCTGCTGGGTCATCGAGCTGAACGCCTTCTTGTGTGGAAATATACTGAAGGTGCTTGGCAATGGTCTCGGTGGGGATGGGCCTCAGGTCGAAGCGCTGGCAGCGAGAAATGATGGTGGGTAGGATCTTGTTAGGTTCGGTAGTGGCAAAAATGAACTTTACGTGCTCCGGAGGCTCTTCGAGTGTTTTGAGCAGGGCATTGAAGGCTGCCGAAGTGAGCATGTGCACCTCGTCAATGTAGTAGATTTTGAATTTGCCCTGTGTGGGAGTGAATTGAACGTTTTCGCGGATATCCCGGACGTTATCAACGCTGTTGTTGGAGGCTCCGTCAATTTCGATGACATCTAATGAAGTGCCGTTGCCAATTTCTAGGCACACTGGATCATCGGGATCAAAGTCGATGCTGGGGCCTCCGGGACAGTTGAGGGCTTTTGCTAAAATACGTGCAGTGGTTGTTTTTCCTGTTCCTCGTGGTCCGACAAATAACCATGCATGGGCGAGCCTGTCGCGCTCGATCGAATTGCGAAGGGTGGAAATAACATGATCTTGGCCAAGCACGTCAGCAAACGTTCTCGGACGGTATTTTCTGGCAAAAACCTGGTAGCTCACGCGGGTTAATCTAGTGATGGCGAAAAATTTATCAATGACGATCTGCTGGTCTTTTTTTCCCACCCATACTAGATTAGGGGGATTGGGGTTGATCTCTCTCTTTATGTCAGTTATGGCGCATTAGCGACTTATTCGCCAATATACTCATGAGTGATTTTTCCCCTTTCCGAGAGAAGATGGAGTCTGCCGCGGTGACAGAAGCCGCAATCCGTGCTTTTGAACGTAATTATGAAGCCCTGCTTCGTAATGAAAGCGGAATGATTCCTGAAAACAGCATCAGCCCGTGTGCTCATTTAGCTCAGCTAGATGACATTTCGTCTGAGGCGGAGGCCTTTGATCCTGCATTACTCGCTCAAACGGTTGTCATTAAGCTCAATGGAGGACTTGGCACTAGCATGGGTCTGCAAAAGGCAAAGAGCTTATTACCCGTAAAAGGGGAGCTGACCTTTCTCGATATCATCGCTAATCAAATTTTACACTTACGCCAAGAAACCGGGGCGAATGTTCGTTTTCTTCTCATGAATAGCTTCAGTACCAGTCAGGATACTCTTGATCATATGGAGGCGTATAAGGATCAGGATTTATCGGGTGCTGAGAAAATTGAGTTGATGCAAAATCAAATTCCCAAAATTGATGCGCAAACGCTGGCCCCTGTGGTTTGGGAAAAGAATGAGTCCAGTGAGTGGTGCCCACCAGGGCATGGCGATCTCTATGCGGCCTTGTCGGGAAGCGGTTGGTTAGATGCGTTGCTTGCTGACGGTGTCAAATATGCCTTTGTTTCCAATTCTGATAATCTTGGAGCTGTGCTTGATGCTGGGTTACTGCGATATTTCGCGGATACTGATAAGCCCTTCCTGATGGAGGCTACCCAACGAACAGAGGCGGATAAGAAGGGTGGGCATCTAGCCGTGCGTAAAGAAGATGGTCAGCTTTTATTAAGGGAGGTCGCACAGTGCCCGGAGGAAGATATCGATGAATTTCAAAATATTGAGAAGCACTCATATTTTAATACCAATAGCTTGTGGATACGCTTGGATGCACTTAAAGATCTTCTAGAAAAAGAGAACGGGGTTTTGCCATTACCAATGATCCAAAACAAAAAGACGGTAGACCCCCGCGATAGTCAATCTACCAAGGTCTATCAGCTTGAAACGGCAATGGGTGCTGCCATCGAGTCGTTCCCAGGCTCAGCGGCGGTTTGTGTGCCGAGGTCGCGTTTTGCGCCAGTGAAAACGACATCTGATTTGTTCGCTATTCGCTCTGATGCCTACGTTCAAGAGCCCGATGGTCGCATAGCTTTGTCAGCGCAGCGGCAGGGTAGCCAGCCAATCATTGCATTGAGTGAGGAGTATAAATTGGTTGATAGTCTTGAAGGACTGGGTGTGCCCTCACTGCTGAAGGCTGACAAATTATCTATTTCTGGACCTGTGCGCTTTTCAGATGGGGTGAAGATCGTTGGTGATGTCAGTTTTCTTAATGAATCAGGCGAGACCAAATGGATTGCTGGTGGGACTTATCAAGATGAGCAGATTGTGCTTTGAGCATTATTGAGGCACTTTTTTGTTGAAGTAGCTTACATCTAACGGTCTGAGATTGGCTGACAAAATTGATTCATTTATGGGATTGCAAGACCTTGAGGATTCTTGCATACCGTGCTCAACATGACTAATTTCGCAGGACTTGATATACCCGCAGACGGCTACGATGCTGTTATTTTTGACCTCGATGGAACGTTGGTCGACTCAATGCCGGCTCATTTTTCAGCATGGTGTGAGGCACTGTCGAAACAGGACGCGGCGCACATTTTCCCAGAGGATGTTTTTTATGCCATGGGAGGTAGGCCGACACATGATATTATCTCGGAGCTCAATGGTGAATTCGGCTTACACCTGGATCCTAATGAAGTAGCGATCGATAAGCGTAATGCCTTTCTTGAGCATCTCGATGACATCGTGCTTATCGATGAGGTGGCTGATTTCGCTAAAAGTCTGCGTGGAAAATTCCCCCTAGCTGTTGCCACTGGAGGCACGCGCTTGGTGTCAGAGAAAATCCTACAAAAAGTAGGGCTTAGTGATCTGTTTGACGAAGTGGTAACCGCTAACGATGTCGTATGTGGCAAGCCAGCCCCTGATATTTATCGTGAAGCTGCATCAAGATTGGGTGTTGATCCCTTGCGATGTCTGGCATTTGAAGATGCCGCAGCAGGCATGATGGCGGCACAATCTGCTGGTATGACAGTTGTTTATGTGCCAGCACCTGTCAGGGTGATGTGACACCCTGTCTCTCATCATGCAGCAAGAATCCCGGATCGCGCCAGCCAAGATTAACCTCAGTCTTAGGGTCTTAGGTAAGCGTGCCGATGGCTTCCATGAGATTGAAAGTCTTATGGCGCCATTGTCACCAGCAATGCTGGGCGATGTTCTGTGTTTTGAGAAGGCTGATAGCTACAGCCTGCAATGCGATGTGCCAGGTGTGCCCTTGGACGAGACAAACCTCATTACTATGGCAGTGCGTGAATTTGAACGAGTTTTAGGTAAATCGTGTCATTGGAAAATCACCTTAGAAAAAAACATACCCCATGGAGCGGGGTTGGGAGGTGGAAGCAGTGATGCCGCCACGACCTTGCTAGCTCTTAATGATTTGGAGCAGGGTGGTTTTTCGAATGATGAGTTGGCGGATATGGGAGCCTGCTTTGGCTCTGACGTTCCATTTTTCATCTACCAACAAGCATGCCTGGTCAAGGGCAGGGGAGAGCTAGTTGAGCCGGTGAACAGGCCGGAAATTTCAGGGCAGAGGCTGCTGCTGCTTAAGCCCAGCTTTGGGGTATCGACTCCTGATGCCTATCGTCATTGCTTGGATGCAAAAGGCGTGCCCGGGGTGGATTATTCGCCACAGAAAATGCCTTGGGGGGAAATCACCAATGAGCTCGAAAAACCTGTATTTTACAAGCACCGGTTTCTTGCAGAAATGAAGTTGTGGCTGCTCGATCAAGTGGAAATAGAGGCCGCGATGATGTCGGGGTCTGGCTCAACGATGATGGCGTTTATCAATGATGCGAGTGTAGTCGATGACGTGTTAGCGCGCGCACGTCGAGAGCTTGATCCAACACTGTGGGGATGTAGTGTAACCATCGCTTAAACTGTGAAGCAATCAGCAAGACATATACTCAAAGATGTATCGAGGTCCTTTTACCTCAGCATGCGTCTGTTGCCCAAGGCGATGAGAGAGCCGGTGAGTTTAGCTTACCTGCTAGCGCGCGCCAGTGACACATTGGCAGATACGGAGGGCTTGGCCGCTGAATTGAGACATGAGATGTTACTCGGCTTCGGGGAGATTCTGCATGGGGCAGAGCGAACAGCTTGGTTGGTGAAATTGCGTGATGAGGTGATTCCCTGTCAGCAGCATCAAGGTGAGACATCACTTTTGAAAATGATGGATGAGGTCTTTGCTTGGTTTCACGACTTTAAGGATCATCAAGGGCATGCCGCTATTTTAAAGGTGATGGATCATATTCTCCATGGGCAGATGCTCGATATCGAACGATTTGAAATAGGCCAGTCCAGTGGACTCACTCAAGATGCGCAACTCGAAGAGTATTGTTTCCTCGTAGCTGGTTGTGTGGGTGAATTTTGGACTGAGCTTGGATAT